>CAXTEW010000297.1:0-3382 GCA_964243175.1 uncultured Acidobacteriaceae bacterium | reverse complement strand
TGCGGCGACGCCGTTCTTTTCATCCTTGGCCGAGCAGATACGCTGCGTAATGTAACCGCCGCCGCCCGGCTCCGCCCCGGGGTAGGAACTGGCCCACCAATTCACACTCAACAGCACCAGGAACTGCAGAAAGAAAGGGCCCTTGCTTGAAGGAATAAAAGCCAGGGTCGAGAAGCCGCGCGCTGCATCCATCACCTGGATCTTTGCGGTGAGGGCATGCATGCCGCCCGCTGCCTGCACCGCGAAATATGCCAGCAGAATCACCATCGACAGCTTGAGCACGAACTGGATGAGGTCAGTCCAGAGCACGGCCCACAGGCCGGAGATCGCGCTGTAAATAAGCGTGATGGTAAGGCACAGCATGACCGCCGTGAGCTTATCGAGCCCGAGCGTGAGGTGGAGGATCTTGGCCATCGCCAGGTTTACCCAGCCCATGCTGATGGTATTGACCAGGAACACGAGATAGATGGCGCGGAAGCCGCGGAGGAACGCGCCCGGGCGGCCGGCGTAGCGTAACTCGATGAACTCCATGTCGGTCAACACTTCAGAACGTCGCCACAGCGGCGCGAAAAAGAAGACCGTGAGCATGCCCGAGAATGCGAGCGACCACCACACCCAGTTTCCGGAAATGCCCTGCCGGTAGATAAGCCCGGTCACCACCAGCGGCGTGTCAGCAGCGAAGGTGGTGGCCACCATGGACGTGCCAGCCAGCCACCAGGGAACGCTGCGGCCGGACAGAAAAAACTCGTTGATATTGGTGCCGGCGCGTCGCGAAAAGTAAAAGCCGATGCCGAGGTTCAACGCGAAGTACGCCGCGATGACCAGCCAGTCCAGCCACGTGAGTTGCATGCACTATCCTTGTTGCCTGGCGCAGAACGACCAAGGTACTCTGCGAGGCCAGCGTACACGAAACTTCCAGTGACCTGCTTGCTTTCTTGACGGGGCCGGGGCTTATCATCGGCGTAAGCGCTTGCAAGGTGCAGACCGCGCGGATTGACGGGCTGATTGCGTTGTGGCCGTGCGCCGGCACCAGAGGCGGCACAGGCAGGAGGCGCACCGTCGCGTGGCAGCCGGGAGCGCAGAGGTCTACGCAATCGTGTCGAAAAAAACAGCAACTGGCTTCTGCCGCTTCACACGGCGTCGTTTCCTGCAGGCAGTTTCGTCTGCTTCCTGCGTCGCCGCAATGGAAACACTCCCGGTGCGCGCGGCTCTTGCTTCGTCCCAACGCAGCGAGGAGGACTTGACGCGCTACGTCAATGTGCGCGCCGGGACCGGCGGCCATGGCCACACGTACCCGGGCGCGAGCGTGCCTTTCGGTGCCGTGCAGCTGAGTCCCGACACTTATACCAAAGGCTGGGACTGGTGCTCCGGCTACTACTATGCCGACACCTCGCTGATGGGCTTCAGCCACACGCACCTGAGCGGCACGGGCGCGGGAGACCTGCTCGATGTGCTGCTGATGCCGAATGCGGGCGCCGTGAAGTGGAACCCCGGCACGCGCGAGCACCCGGAGGAAGGCTACCGCGCGCGCTTCTCGCACGCGGACGAAACGCTTGAGCCTGGCTATTACGCAGTGCCCCTGCACGACCGCGGCGTGCTTGCGGAGCTTACGGCGACAGACCGCGTCGGGCTGCACCGCTACACCTTTGCGTCGGCCGGCGCTTACCACTTCCTGCTCGATCTCGAGCATGCCTACGACGATCCCGTAAGTCCTGTCAGTGCGGCAACGCTGCACATCGTCGGCGCGGATACAGTAACCGGCGGACGCACAGTAAACTCGTGGGCACACGGCCGCCAGATCTATTTTGCCGCGCAGTTTTCAAAGCCGTTCAGCACCGTCGACTTACTGCAGGACGGATCGGCGCTGCCCGCGTCTTCTACGCAGAGCGCGGGCAAGAGCCTGAAAGCGGCCCTGCACATCGACCTCGCCGCCGGGGAGCAGGTCGTTGTCCGCGTCGGCATCTCCGGAGTAAGCGTAGAGAACGCGCTCGGCAATTTGAGAGCCGAGATGCCGGGTTTCGAATTTGACAAGACCCGCGCAACGGCCAAGGCGCGGTGGCAGAAAGAGCTCAGCCGCATACGGATCGAAACCGGCAACGAAAATGATCGAACCGTTTTCTACTCATCGCTGTACCACATGATGCTGGCCCCTACCCGCTTTGACGACGCCAACGGCGAGTACCGCGGCATGGATGCGGCGGTGCACACGCTTGGCGAAGGTGAGCAGAACTACAGCACGTATTCCTTGTGGGACACGTTTCGCGCACTGCACCCCGCCTTCACACTCTTCCAGAAGGAGCGTGTGCCGGCGATGGTGAACTGCCTGGTGCGCATGGCCGAGCAGAGCCCCGCGGGAATGCCGGTGTGGCCGCTGCAGGGGAAGGAAACAGGAACGATGACCGGCTACCACTCGGCAAGCGTGATGGCCGAGGCCTGTGTCAAGAAATTCCCCGGCATTGACTGGCAGCGCGCGTACAAGGTCATGCGCAAACGCAACATGGATGACAATTACCGCGGGCTCGCGCTGTATCGCACTAACGGGTATATCGCCGCGGACAAGGAAGAGGAGTCCGTCAGCAAGACGCTCGAGTATGACTATGGCGACTGGGCCTGCGCGCATGTAGCCGAGGCCGTGGGTGCGCATGCGGACGTCCTAGTGCAACGGCAGCGCGCACAGAACTACCAGCACCTGTTTGACCCGCAGACGCAGTTCATGCGGGCCAAACTTTCGAGCGGCGAATGGACCGCGCCCTTCGATCCAATCGACATGGGTCACACGCCGAAGTACCGCGATTACACCGAGTCCAATGCCTGGCAGACGACCTTCGGCATCCAGCATGACGTCAAGGGATACATACAGCTATGGGGCGGCCGCGAGCCATTCATTGCCAAGCTGGACCAGCTCTTTACCGTGCCCTCGACGCTCCCTGCTGATGCGCCTCCGGATATCGCGGGCATGGTCGGCCAGTATGCCCACGGCAATGAGCCAAGTCATCACATTGCCTATCTCTACGTCTACGCTGGCCAGCCCTGGAAGACCCAGGCGCGCGTTCACTCACTGCTCAAAACGATGTATCGGAATGATCCCAATGGCCTTGAGGGTAACGAGGATTGTGGCCAGATGTCTGCCTGGTATGTGATGAGCGCGCTCGGCCTCTATGCCGTCGACCCGGTAAGTGGAAACTACGTGCTGACTTCGCCGCTATTTGAGAAAGCAACCGTGACGGTGGCCGATGGCAAGGAGTTAGTCATCGAGGCGAAGCGCCCGTCGGCGGACGCTGTCTACATCCAGTCGGTAACCGTCAACGGCAAGCGCGCAGACAAGCTGTGGGTGTCACATGCGGAGATAGCGCATGGAGGGCATATCCGGTTTGAACTGGGC
>CAXTEW010000296.1:0-3383 GCA_964243175.1 uncultured Acidobacteriaceae bacterium | reverse complement strand
GAGTCAGAGCCGTTCATCTCCAAGGTAGAGGCCACCGTCGCCGCCATCTTGAAGAAGCACAACATCGGCGGCTACTAGCGCGCAGTCGGGGGCTCTGGACCGATCATCCGCACCTGGCATAAACGGCGCCAGAGTTGGAGGAATTCGCCCCTGCAGTCCCGTAAGCCATCCCCGGGCTCATCACCCGTCATCTTCGTGGCGGCGTCGATCTCCGCAACAACAAAACCCAGCGCGGGCGCTGGGTTTTGCATTCACACCGAAGTCTCGCGCGCTTAGTCGGCGGCAACTTCCTCCTGGGGCTGCTGGGCTTCCGCTTGAACGAGGGGCTCGATTGCAACGAAACGCCCCGTGCGGCCGCGATCGATGAACTTCACATACCCGTCGATCTTGGCGAACAAGGTATCGTCCTTGCCGATGCCTACGTTCAGCCCCGGCTTCAACGGTGTTCCCCGTTGCCGCACGATGATCGCTCCGCCTGTGACCAGCTCGCCGCCAAACTTCTTCACACCCAACCGCTGGGCATTGGAGTCGCGGCCATTCTTCGAACTGCCTAATCCTTTTTTATGTGCCATCGCTTTTCCTTTCTGCCTGCCGCTTAGGCCTGTGCCTGGATACCGTAGCTCTTGCCGTCGACCTGGATCTCGTTGATCTTTACCTGGGTAAATGCCTGGCGATGGCCCTGCAGCTTCTTGTATTGCTTCTTCCGCTTGTAGTGGAAGACCAGGATCTTGTCGCCGCGGCCTTCGCCGACCACGGTCGCGAGCACCCTCGCCCCATCCGCCGGCCTGGCTACAGACCCAGGTTCTCCGGAAAATGCCAGCACTTCGCCGAACTCGATCGCGCCGTTTTCATCGGGGACCAGCTTCTCTACCTTCAACACGTCGCCTGGTGCGACGCGGTACTGTTTGCCACCGGTACGAATGACTGCGTACATTCCGAAAATCCTCTCAATCGCTGCCCGATACCGGGCTGCGGTACATCTGTGTAGAGCTGGCGGGCGCAGACGCGCACTCCGTCCTGCCGCGGTCCCGGGTATGAAGCAGCGCAGGAAGCCCTCCGTCTGGAAAAATCCACAGGCAGCCGGGCGAGCAGGAGGCAGAACCGCCGAACTAGGTAAGTGTAGCCTCCAAGGCGCCAGCGGTCAACGGGCAGGCTTGAAAAACCCAGGTCTCTCGGCCCTGGAGCTTTCCTGGCCGGCGGCCGGCTTACGGCGCGGCCCAACCCGCCAGCTCGGCTCTGCCGCGTGGAACAGGAAGACGCCGAGGACCACAATCAGGGGCTCGAATGGATGGCGGAAGCGTGCATGCACCGTCACGAAGTAGTAAAGCAGGGGCAGCAGGGCGAAGATCCACGCGAAGAGCCACGACCCCGGAATGCGGCGACGGAGCGCGAGCCCCAGCCCCAGCAGCCCGGCAAGCGAGGTGAACTGGTAGTTCAGGTTGCGCCCGTATTCCACGTAGGGCGCGTCGTCCGAGGGGTGCGGCACCGAAAACCAGAAGTAGTAAAGTCGCCGCGCACTCAGCCGCCAGAAACGCGGCCAATCGGCGCGAATCGCTTCCTTCGCCATCTCGCCGCGCATGCGCACATACGCAACTTCCCCCATGCTGCGGTACTGCTGCAGCTGCGTGGCGCTCTCTCCGGGATGGTTGTACTCCATCAGCAGCCCGACGGCCCCGGGGCCATTGCCGAGGTAGAGTTCCGCGCCAAAGTTTCCCCGCAGCGGCACAAAGTGGTGAAAAGCCTGCCAGTTGCGCCAGCTCCAGGGGGCGATCAGTGCCACGCAAAGGAGCGCACCCACGGCAGCCCGGCCGAGGAGCCGCGCCCACTGCCGTCCCGCTCCCGCTAGGATCCAGAGACCCATAACGGGCAGCACGATGCAGATCTCGGGGTTGCACAGAGCGATCGCGCCCCACAGCAGCCCGAACAAGGCCCACCTGGCCGTCGTTTGCCGGCTGGCAGGGGCCACCACCCGGAGCTCACCCACCCCGCGCATACGCAGCGCCAGCACCAGCACGCAGGAAAACAGGAACGCGGTCAGCGTCATCTCCCAGATCCACTTGACCGCATACTGCATGGCTGCCGGGTACAGCGCCCAGATCCAGGCCGACCAGCGGGCGATGCTCTCGTTGCTGAAGCAGCGCGCCGCGATTTCCCACGTCGTGCGCACCATCAGCGCATTCAAGACGCAGTTCACCGCCAGCAGGACCCAGGCTGAGAATGCGCTGTACACGCCGAAAAGTTTGAAGACCCCGGCAATCAGCAGCGGGTAAGCGGGCGTCACCCAGGCCGTGGGCCCGGTATGTCCGTGAAACGGGTCGCTGTACCCGTAGCCCGTCACCAGTGCGCGCGCGATGCGGGCCATCTCCCAGCCAAACTGAAAGTGATCTCCATAGGGACGCACCCGCCAGGTATGCGCCAGGGTCATGTAGGCGAGGCGAACCAGCAGCGCAATCCAGAACAGCGACGGGGGCGGGGCGAATCGAGGCAGCAGCGGAGTCGGGCTAAGTTGCGGCGAAGAAGCCTGGGTGCTTGGGGGTGCGGCCACAGCGCGATTGTACGTCGCATCGGCCGGCGATCGCGCGCGGCGGCGGGCCTTGTGCGGGCCTGTGCTGCTAGTTCATCTTCAGGATCGTGTCTGGTCTGACCCGCCCGCGCAGGAGGTCCCATATGGCAAGGAAGTTCCCCGCCGCGCGTCCCCGCCGGTCGATATAGGGTTCCGGCCGGTAACTGCGAACGAGGTTGGCGGCGAGATTGCGCCCGATGGTGAGCATCATGTCCGGCCAGAGATACGTACCTTTCCGCACCAGGTAAACGGGATTCATCACCTGGGAATAGCCAAGTCGCCGGCCGGAGGTGCGTCCCGATTTGGAACCCAGGTGCACACCCAGGGCTCCCGGTACTTTGACCAGGGCGCCGAAGGGCAGCAGCTGCCGCGAGAAGTCGATGTCCTCAAACCACCCGTAGCCCGGCATGTTTTCGTCGAAGCGGATGCCGTGTTTCCGCAGGGCAGGGACGCGGAAAGCCATGTTGCAGCCGTAGGTGTTGAAGGCCGGCGACGTCGGCGCCTCGGCCAGCGACGGTATGCTGCGTACCTCGTGCAGCCAGGCAAGGGCCTCTTCCGGGGCAAGCCCGGGGCCGCGGATGCCGTCGGCAATGACATTGCCCGTGGCGCCCAGCACTGCGGAATTGTTCTCGAATGCCTCCGCCATCCGTTGCAGGTACCCCGGATGCAGGTAGAAGTCGTCATCGAGGAACAGGATCAGGTCGGTGCTGTCCCCGGTGGCATCAAGCAGGGTATTGCGCTGCACCGAGGAGCCGGCCGCACTGCGGAGGAAGCAGACCCCGGGGAAAGCAGCCTCTGCTTCCCCTATGTCGGATGGCTC
>CAXTEW010000295.1:0-3390 GCA_964243175.1 uncultured Acidobacteriaceae bacterium | reverse complement strand
TTGAGAAGTCCTGCAATCAGCGAGGCAAAGCAAAGCCACAGAGTGCGCCCGTTGAGTGCCACCCCGGCAGAAAGATACGGCAAGGTCATCTCTCTGCTAGATTCCCATGCACGCCAAAAAGGTGCGTGCACGCGGCTACAGCGGCTAGCTGGTAGCTGCCAGCGCCAGCACGGTCGCGCCGGCGGCCTGGCTGACGATACCGAGATAGCGGTCGATCGTCGTGGTGGTCGCTCCCAGGGCCGCCGCGATCTGCGCAATGCTTTGACCCTGGATCAGCAGATTGTGCGCCTGCACGCCTGCTGGAATGGTCACGCGATCGATAGGAGGCGCGATGACGGCGGCAGGCTGGGGAACAGCAGCAGCTTTGGCTAGGCTGGGACCCGGGACGAGTTGGGTATGCGCCAGCGCGCGTGCCGAAATCGTCACGCGATCTGTCGTAAGCGTGGCGACGGTGGCGGGCTGCTGGATAGCAGCGGTCTTGACTGCGAACGGGGCATCGGTCGCAAACGTGTTCGAGGATGCAATGGTGTAGAGGGGGTTGACCATTGTGGGCCTGCTTTCGTGGGTACACCGTAGCAGGCGCGGGGGCTCGTCCGGGCAGGAGGATGCGTGATCCGTGCGAATTCGTAAGGGGAATTCCCGGAATGGGCCTCGTTCCCTGCGACCCACAGGTTTCCACTCGCAATCCCCGGCAAAACGCGCGAACCGGGACCACCTGCCTAAGGTGCAGAGACGCTAGGGCAGCAGCCGCGGGGTCGCTGCCATCAAGTCGCGGGTATAGGGGTCCCCCGGCGCGGCAATCACTTGCGCCATGGGCCCCATCTCGACAAGTTGCCCTCGCCGCAGGACGGCGATATCCGTCGCCAGGTAGCGTACCAGCGGCATGGAATGCGTGATGAACAGGTAGGTCAGCGCAAACTCCCGCTGCAGGCTGCGCAGCAGGTTGACCACCTGGGCGCCGACGCTGACATCGAGCGCGGAGACCGGCTCGTCGAGCACCAGCACCTCCGGCCGCAGGGCGAGTGCGCGCGCGATATTGATTCTCTGCCGCTGGCCCCCAGAGAACTCGTGCGGGTACCGCTCCAGCGCCGTGCTGTCCAGGCCGACCTTGCGCAGCAGTTCGCCCGTTGCTTCCCGCAGCGCCGATTTGCTCCGCGCGGCCTCGTGCTTATGGATCAGGAACGGCTCCGCCAGGATCTCCTGGACGCGCATGCGTGGATTGAGCGCTGCGTAGGGATCCTGGAAAACCGGCTGCATGCGACGGCGCATGGCGCGCATTGCCGCCGCTGATGCTCCGGCAAGCGGCATGCCGTCAAAGATGATGCTTCCCGCGCTGGGCGGGATCAGTCCGAGAACCATGCGCGCAATCGTGCTCTTGCCTGAGCCCGACTCGCCCACGAGGCCCAGTGTTTCGCCCTGCCGCAGGGTAAACGACACATCGTCGACAACCGTCGATGTGCCCGTTTCCCCGGCGCCGGTTCTTGGATAGGTCTTGGAAACGTGCGCGACCTCAAGCATCGCTTTCATGCCACCCAGCCTAGCAGCCCGCATCGTTCTACCTCCCGCACCGGCTTGCGTAGCCGCCTTCGCAGGGCGTAGAGTGGCCGCGCTTTCCTACTGAGGTTCCCTCTATGTCGCATAGCAACGTATCTCGTCGTGACCTTCTGGGCATGGCTTCCGCAACGGCCGCCGTGGCCACGCTGCCTCTCCTGTCTTCCCCGGCCGCGCAGGCGCAGTCCGGCGCGCCAACGGTTACGGCGGCGAACCTGCTCTCGGATGCGGAGGCACTGCTTACCTCGATCCACAATGCTTTTGCGTTTCAAAACCTGATGATGGATGCCTATGCGACCGGCTCAACCGTGCGGCTGGTCCAGAGTTACAGCGACCAGGCTCTCGGAGCAACTGCGTTCACCTACGATAATGCGGTATCGATCCATGCGTACCTGGCGCGCGGCGAAGCCGACGATCTGGCGCGCGCCGAGGTGCTGGGTGCTGGATTGCTGTACGCGCAGGCGCACAACTTTCCGGTGAGCGATGGACGCTTCGCACAGGGCTACTACGTCAACGTGGCAGCCGCCGGCGGCGCGTACATTACGCCAGCCGCGGCGCCGTACTACTTCTACACCAGCACGGTAGGCGACCAGGCCTGGGCCGGCATGGCGCTGGCGCAGCTCTACGCGAAGACGGGCAACAGCCGCTGTCTCGCTGGCGCCCTGCTCGTCGCTAACTGGATCGTCACCAATGCCTATAACACCGAGGGGCCCGGCGGCTTCTCCTTCGGCACGACCATTAACTCGAGTAACCAGTCTGTTCCTTCGACCAATGGCAAATCGACCGAACATAACATCGACACCTATGCCTTCTTCACCATGCTCAGCAAGCTAACCGAGGACGCGAATGCCAACAACGGAATGGCGTGGTCGGCGCTCGCGCAGCATGCCGCCAGCTTCGTCGCCGCCATGTACAACAGCTCGAGCGGGCAGGTCAGCGGCGGCGGTTCCTACTATTACTTCGGCCCCTTCTACTACACGGGCACGCTGGGTGACCAAGTGACGATTAATCCTTCGCCGGTCCCGGAAGACTGCCAGACGTGGTCCTTTCTTGCCGGGCTGGGCGCGCAGACGAGCGCTTCCATCGATTTCGTTCCCCGTGCCCTGTTCACGCAGGACACAGCATTTGGCAGCCACACCAGCCTGACCGGAAACCAGGAGGTCTTTGGTGTGCGCTTCGGTACGCTCGTGCCGGCGGAGCTGCCAGCTGCCGACTACAACGCCGTGTGGTTCGAAGGTACGGCACACTTTGTGACCGCAACGATCGCTCGCATCCTAAGCGGGACGGATGCGCTGCCGTACGGGCTGCTCACCGACCTCCGCAACGCAATCGCGTACCTGCAGCAGCTTGTGTACGCGCAGCAGACTTTCGGCGCAGGGCAGACGGCCGGCGGGCGCGCGATCCCGGTAGGCCTCGGCCTGGTCGCGGCCAGCAGCGTTCTTGACACGGGCTTCGGCTATACCTATGGACCGTCTCTGCATATCGGTGCCACTGGCTGGTACCTGCTCGCCGCGCTGATCGCTAACCCCTTCCAGCTCGGCTACCGGGTTCGCGTTCCTTAAACCTGTCTGACAATAAACGAGAGGAAGCCGGTGGCCCCGCGTCTCGCCTCTGAGACGTGGGCTTACGCGAAGCCTCCTTTGACGCTCCAGAGGTTAGGTCACGTCCGTGGGTACAGACCCACGTCTCAGAGGCGAGACGTGGGGCACCCGGATCATCTACTGGTAGGACGAACACCCTGGCTTCTGGGCAGGTCTTGGATATCGCAGGTGTTGCCGCGCTCCCATGCTGGCAGCTTCGGATGCTGCTTCTGGAAGCCCGTGGCCTGCTGGTAGGCGC
>CAXTEW010000294.1:0-3393 GCA_964243175.1 uncultured Acidobacteriaceae bacterium | reverse complement strand
GCTTTTCGAGCCGTACTCGCTGCGGGGCCTGGATGTTGAGGTCGATCGCCTGTGTGGATGCAGCTTTCTCTCGCCGATACTGCAGGCCGGTCATGCCGGAGCCATGCTGCGCCGCATCGGCATAAGCGCTGTCAGCATCCAGGTCCTGGCGAAAGATCAGGACGGCTTTTCTGTGCGGGCTCGGGTCGCCCGTCTTCACCGGAAAATCAATATCTGCAGTCAGCGCGACGTCGCCCGAAACCTGCTTCCATAGGAAGTGGAAGGCGTCCTTTGCAGCCCACAGGTTCGCGCCTGCCGCGGTGATCGTGTAGGTGCCCGTAGCAGCATTGAAGCTGCCGGTACCTGGAGGCGCGACGCTGCCCACGTCGGACTGCCCTGTGAAGATGCCCAGCGCCCCCGGGCTGGCCTGGGAAAAGGCGGACGCCGGGTAGACGAAGCAGGCGAAAGCGAACCACGAGAGTGCGGCAGACTGGCAAACAGTACGTCTCACGATGACTGTGCCTCCAGGCACACCACCTTACACCTTTCCACTGGCGCAGAGCACCCGGAACAGGGCAGTCTGCAGCAAGGCGGCACCGGCGTGCCGCCCATCCTCTTCAGCCTCGCGACCTTCCCGGGTTCATCCTTGCGGGACGGGACGACATCCAAGCAAGCAGGAGAATGCAATGGCTGAGGCATTGACTGAACAAGGATCGCCCGTGTGGTTCATCACAGGCTGCTCGACTGGATTTGGGAAAGAGCTGGCGAAACTGGTGCTTGCCCGCGGCTGGCGGGTTGTGGTCACTGCCCGCAACCCGGAACAGTTGCGGGACATAGCCGCGGAAGATAACAAGAACATACTCGCGCTGCCGCTCGATGTCACCGACCAGGCGCAAAGGGATCACGCAGTCGAACAGGCGCAGCAGACATTTGGCAGAATCGATGTGCTGGTCAATAACGCGGGCTATGGTTACCTGGCCGCTGTCGAAGAGGGCGAGGACGAGGCGGTTCGCGCAATCTTCGAAACCAACTTCTTCGGCCTCGTGGCGCTGACGAACGCAGTCCTGCCAGGCATGCGCAAGCAACACAGCGGACACATCGTGAACATCTCGTCTATCGGCGGGCTGGTCAGCTTCGCGGCTACCGGCTACTATCACGCGACCAAGTACGCAGTCGAGGGCATCTCTGAGTCGCTGGCGCTGGAGGTTGCGCCGCTCGGGATCAAGGTCACCATCGTTGAGCCGGGCCCCTTCCGCACAGACTGGGCGGGACGCTCGCTGCTGGAGTCCAAGACCGTGATCGACGATTACGATGCGACCGCGGGGGAGCGCAGGCGGCAAAGCCGGGAGCGCAGCGGCAAGCAGCAGGGAGACCCGGTGCGTGGAGCGGAGGCCATCATCGAAGCCGTCCTGGCGGAGAAACCACCACTGCATCTGCTGCTCGGCAAACCGGCGCTGCAGCTCGGCGAAAAGAAACTGGCAGCGCTCACATCCGACTTCAACACATGGAAGGGAACAACACTGGGCGCGGACTATCCGGAGTTCCAAGATAGTAAGTCCTGACGGTTTGCGACGTCCAGCAACCTGGCCGTTTCCATTAGATCCGCGCAGAAGTCATGCGGGTGCGCAATGTTGCTGCGCACCCGGCACTTACTGGTTGCGCAGCGGCAGCGCCAGCATTACGCCGCCCTCGGTGCTCAGGCGATCTACCCCGCGGTCTATGCGCAGTGGTGATGCAGCGCCCAGATCGCGGTCAAACATTTCTCCATAGTTACCCACTGCCTTGATGACATGCGTCGCCCACTTTGTATCCAGGCCGAGCAGCTTCCCTGTGCCGAGTGGCCGCCCCAGTAACTCCTCGATCTCCGTGTCATCGCTCGCGGCCATGCTATCTACATTGCCCTGGGTCACGCCCAGCTCTTCCGCACGGATCAGTGCCTCGACCGTCCAGTTGACCATAGCAGCGAACTGCGGGTCTCCTCCCTTGTAGGCTGGCGCGAGCGGATCCTGGCGAAAGATCGATGGCAGAATGGTGAACTCCGCAGCGCGTGCGTGGTCAATGCCGCGTGTATTTGCCAGCTGCGACACGTCGCCTGCGATCGCCGCGCAGTTTCCTGTAAAGAAGGCTGCCTCCATCTCACCTACCTCGGAGAAGGGATACCAGATGTAGGAGATATGCTGGCGAGCAGCATAAGTGCGCAGCCCTGCCTCGCTATAGCTGGTTATGACAAAGCAGATTTTCTGTCCCGCCAGCGCAGCGGCAGAGTGGTAAGCCGGATTGTTCGGGATCAGCAGGCTTTCACCATCGTGGAAAGTAACTGGCGCCGAAGCGAGGCCGTTCGTCGAGTTCTGGATGGTGACACTCGCCGATGGAAGCAGATCGACCTTGCCATCCTGCAGCGCTTTCAAGCCTGCGGGTTCATCTGGATACACGTTGATAAGAAAGTGGGCTCCGACGCCAAGTGTCGCCACCGCAACTGCTTTACACATATCCAGGTCAAAAGCAGCACGATTGCCATGATCCGTTGCGCGGGAGTAATCCTCTTCTTCCTTGATCACGCCACAGGAAAGAGCCTTGGCAGTGTGTATCTTGTCCAGCACTGGACCGGCGTACGCGGCATGCCCACATAAGAGAGCGAACGAAGTAAGAGCAGCCCGGGTGTATCTCGACATGAAGTGTGTTGTTCTCCGCAGAGGTAAGGGGACCAATCGCGGCTGGTCCCCTCTCAGGAAAGACTACTGGCGACGCCGGCCCGGTTTACGGGGTCCAGGCACCAGAGGTAGGTGTACCAGGCGTGGAGCTGGGACGCGGGTTAAAGTCAGCAGGCACCGGGTTCGGCAAACCCGTATCGGTCGGCGTGATACCAAGCAGCTGGCATCCATTGTTGCCGCCCTGAGGAAAGGTGTTGATCAGCGATGGCGCAATCTGCGCATAGGACGCAGGCAGCACCGGCGCTGTACCCAGCAGGCGGTTGTTATCGAAGGCCGAGAACAGGTTGCCGACGCCCGACACACCCGAGTCCGCCGGTCCAAGGTACGCCTGGCCGAACATGGTCAAACCATCTTTGCGCGCCTGGGCTTCATCCGGCAGTTTCGCCAGCGGCTCCAGCCCGTACAGCAGGTTGATGAACTTGATGATGGAGCTGTGCTCGGTGGCCTCATGGGAGACACCATGCACAACGCCGTAAGGCGAAATCACAATGGTCGGGATGCGCGGACCCTGGTCAAGTGGGTCGCCAAGCGGATCGTAGGAGCGGATGATTTCCGGCGCGTGATCATACAGACCATCTGTTTCATCATAGGTAATGATGATTGTGCTTTGCGGCCAGTAGGGGCTCGAAGTAATCAGGTTGACCTCATCGGCAACCAGCGCGCTTGAGATCTGCACATCCGAGTAGCCGGGGTGATCGTCGTT
>CAXTEW010000293.1:0-3424 GCA_964243175.1 uncultured Acidobacteriaceae bacterium | reverse complement strand
TGCACTCGATCTCGCGCTCGAGCCGCGCATGGTAGTCCGTAATCGGCGAACGCAGCAGGCCCTTGTCCTGTAAGTGCTTCACGCTGGTGTCGAGCCGCTTGCGAAAGCCTTCTCGGCAGATCTGCTCGAAGTAACTATCGACCGTGTGTCCAGCCGGAACAGCAAATTCGGGAAATGGATTCTCGACCTTGTTCAGCTTGAGCTGGCAGCGCTCTGCAAACTGCATGGTGCGGCTGACGACCTGCGGCGCATGCGAGAACACCTGCTCCATCTCGGCTGCGGTCTTGACATAGAACTGATCAGAGTCAAACTTGAAGCGCTTTGGATCATGGATCGATCCGGCTGTCTGCACACACAGCAGCACCTCGTGCGCGTGGTGATCGTCCTCGCATAGATAGTGGCTGTCGTTGGTCGCAACGAGCGGAATCTCAAGTTCCTTCTCCAGCCGGAATAAGTCAGCGTGAATCTTCTTCTCGAGCTCGAGTCCCTGGTCCTGGATCTCGAGGAAGAAGTTGCCCTTGCCGAAAATATCCTGGTACTGGCTGGCCGTTCGCTTCGCCCCTTCGTAGTTATCCTTCATCAGGTGCTGCGATAACTCGCCCGCCAGGCAGCCGGAGAAACCGACTAATCCCGACGCATGCTCGGCGAGATACTTCTTCGAGATACGCGGCTTGCGGTAGAAGCCGTGCAGCGAGGCCTCGGACGTAATGCGCACGAGGTTGCGATAGCCTTCCTCGTTCTCAGCCAGCACCAGCAGGTGGTTGTAATCATCGCCCTGCGGATCCGCGCGATGATCTTCCTTCTGGCACACGTACAGCTCGCACCCGAGGATCGGCTTGATGCCCTGCTTCTTGGCTGCCTCGAAAAAGTGCACCGCCCCGTAGATGTTGCCGTGGTCGGTAATCGCAACCGAGGTCTGCCCGATGTCCTGGACACGCTTTACCAGCTTGTCGACATCGCAGGCGCCATCAAGCAGCGAGAAATCAGTGTGGAGATGGAGGTGGGTAAATTCGGCCATGAGACTTCCCTATTCTAGTCCCGCCTGCGCCCGGGCCTGCTGATGCTTCCAGGCTGGATGCGCGGACCTCGCTAGGGGGAAACGCTGAGGAAAAGGGGGGCAAATGAGGAAAAGAAGCCCCTCGGTTGGTCGGCGCAGACACCAGGCCCAGCGTCGGACCGTGCACGAGCCGGAAGCCCACGTCTCGCCTCTGGAGACGTGGGTTCCAGCGAAGCTTCCTTTGTTGAGTTCTCAGGAGAGCGATAAAGCAGGGTTTCGTGAGTGGGCACACACCCACGTCTCCGGTGCGAGACGTGGGGCACCCGGCTCGCACCCTGTCGGGCCAGATTGCGGAGCGACGGAGTTCCAGATGGTTTTGTCACAGCTTACCGCTACCCGCTACGACAGCGGTCTCCTACGTAGGCGAAAACCTACCAGCAGCCGGCAAGCGCGCTGACAAACCGATCCATCTCTTCGCGCGTCGTAAGTACGTCCGGACACACCCGCACCCGACCTTCCCGCGCATCGACGACGATCTCGCGCGCAGCAAGATGCATCACGATTTCGTCAGCCCTTGGTGTCGCGATGGAGAGGAATGCACCGTGAAGCGCATTGCCGCCCTCACTCGCAATCCCGTGCTCGGCAAGCCCCGCACGCAGAGAGTGCAGCTGCGCAAGCGAGTAGGCGCGAAGCCGCTCAACGCCCATGGCGCGGGTAAAGGCGAGCCCACTGCGCGCCTGGTAGTACGTCAGCACAGGCGGCGTCGCCCCGGACCACCCCTCGCCACCGGTGAGCAGCGCAGGGCCACCCTCCTGCCAGGCATCGGTGCCGGGCTGCTGCGCAAACCAGCCGATATCGAGCGGGCGCGAGGCTGCATCGGCGACGCGCGGCGACAGCGCGAGAAAAGCCGCACCCGGGCCGCCGCGCAGGTATTTGTAACAGCCGCCGATCAGGTAGTCGCAATCCATTGCAGCCATATCGACGGGCACGACGCCAAGTGCGTGGTAGCAGTCCACCAGCAGTGCGGCACCCTGTTCGCGGCAGGCACGGGCAAGCGCCGGCAGCCCTGGCAGCAGGCGCGCATCCGCGTACAGCACCTGCGACACGACCGCCAGGCTGACTGCCTTTTCCCTGAGTAGGGCAGCGCTCATGGCCTCGCCAGAAGCGGCAGCACGTACCACGCGGAGGCGCCCGGCAGCCACGTACTGTGCGAGTACGACGCTCACCGACACAAACTCGGCGTCTGTCGTCAGCACCGTCGCACCGGCCGGCAGGGTGTTGAGCACGGCCCGCAGCGCACTGCCTGCCGAGACCCTGGGCACCACGCAGTCCGCGCGTGGCAGGTGCAGCAGCGAAGCCAACCCCGCACGGTACGCCTGCTCTTCCGCCAGCCACGGCGTCCACGCATCCCGCAGCAAACCGCCCCACAGCCGTGCACCTTCCGCCAGGTCAGCCTCCACGGCATCAAGGGGCCGGCCCAGCGAGTGGTTCGCGAGGTAGACCTTGCCGCCGGCGAGCGTTCGCGCAAACAAGGGCCGCACATGCTGCGCGATCAGGGCTCGGTCCAGCGCGCCTGGCCCAAGCTTCTCGATTGCAGCCTCGATGGCACTCAGCATGCCGCGCTGGCCATGATCTCGCCGCGGCTGGCCGGGGTATCGAGTTGGCGCGCGAGCCGGCCGATCGTAAGCCCCTGCACCAGGATCGAGAAAACAACAACAACATAGGTGATGGTAAGCAGCAGGCCGCGCTCGGCAGAGGCGGGCAAGGAGAGCGCCAGCGCCACGCTGAGCGCGCCGCGCATACCGCCCCAGGTCATCAGCGTGAGCGAGCGACCCAGCCGGCGGCACATCCCAAGCTTCGGCAGCATGACAGCGGCAACGCTCGCAAAGCGGGAAAGCAGGACCAGCGGGACCACCAGCAAGCCAGCCAGCAGGTACGGCAGGTGCAGCGGAACCACGACCAGCTCAAGGCCCAGCAGCAGAAAGAGTAGCGCGTTCATGATGCCGTCGATCAAGTCCCAGAATTTGTCTACATAGTCCTGCGCCTGCTTGGAAAACACTGCACCCCGCAGGCGGCCGCCCAGGATGAGCCCTGACACCACCGCCTCGAGCGGTGCTGAAACGCCGATCCCATCCGCCAGGGCGTAGCCACCCATGGCCAGCGCGAGCGTCAGCAGGATCTCGGTACGGTAGGCCTCGGTAAGCCGCAGCAGTGCGGCCACAGCGAAGCCCAGCAGCAGCCCAAGCAGAATGCCCCCGCCGGCCTGCCGCAGCAGCAGGATCGCAAAGCTGCCGGCTCCCGGCAGATGCCCGCCCGCTGAAGAAGCAAGCAGCGCGATGAACAGGACCGCGCCGACCGCGTCATTGAACAATGCTTCGCCCGAAAGCTGCGATTCGAGCGCCTGCGACACCCCGGCGCGGCGCAGGA
>CAXTEW010000292.1:0-3431 GCA_964243175.1 uncultured Acidobacteriaceae bacterium | reverse complement strand
CTGCATCCAAGAGTACCAGCCGCGCGCGTCTACTCGGAGCGCTCTTTGCCGCAGCGGCCGCCTCCCACGAGGCCCAGGCGCCCTATGCAAAGTGTCTGCGCCCCCGTCGGCCAACTACTTTCCTTGCAGGACAGCGCGCGCCACGCTATCACGTAACCTCAACGCGTTCGAGGGTTCCGAGATCAGTCTCGCAGGAAGACAAGGTAAATGCGCCCGACCGATTCGAAGCGGTGACCGCAAGCGCGCTTCCGACGAGTTATTGTCTTTTAGTCAGGCTCTGTCGCGCATGGGCGCGTTTTCGCCAATTGGACATAAGACCAAACAGAACGAAGGCGCTCGCCGGTCCGCGTGTTCAGATGGCGTCGCGCAGCACCTCGCACAGCCATCCATCGACCTCCTGAACTAACCGGAGAGGGTTGTTGCCCTGGCAATGAGCGTCAGCGCCTGTTTCTGCGTCGAGAGTCACGAAGCGTTTCTTGGCGGATGGAATTCTGGCATGCCATTCTTCGGTCTGTCTCTTCCAGACTCCTCCTTCCTGTTCGCCAAGCACAGACAGAAACGGCACTTGAACCTTGCTCGGGTCTGCAACCACACCGTCCCACCGCCGACCCATCTCTGACAGGTCGGCGACTCCCGCCTTCCACAGCAGGACCTGATAGTTATTGCGAGCGGCGTCCGATGCCGAGGACCTATTCGCTTCAGCTTGCTGGTTTGCAACTCCTCGAAACAGCTCGTACGGACGGGAAAGCGCCGGGGTGGCGATCACCGCCGCGAGTCGCGGCTCATAGGCTGCTGCGCGACAGGCGAAGTAGCCGCCAAGACTCATGCCGAGGAGAGCCAGCCTGCGCGGTTCCACGTCGAAGCGTGCTATCAACGTATCGATCACCGCTGCGATCGGCAGCTCGGTCTGTGGCTCCCAGTGGAGTCCTTGCTCTTGTACGAGTCCCTGTCCCGGCAGATCGACCAGGGCAACCGAATAGCCCCGGTCGAGGTAGTAACGCCCTTGCGACAGGAACCGGTCCTCGTGGCAGGTATCTGCTCCTCCAAGTACCAGCACTGTCGGCGCCGAAGGGGCGCTCGCCTGGTAGAAATGCCCCGGCAGCTCGCCGCCTCGGTAAGGAACGCTGAAGCGCGTAGCCGGAAGGCCCAGCTCCGTCATCGCTTGATCGAAAAGCCTTTGACTGGTGTGGAACAACGCTGCGAACCGCACGCCTGGAACGACAAACTGCCACGCCGACCGGTAACATGCGAACGCCTTGAGCCGGCACTCCCCGGCAGCACGAATACGGCCGCGCCCCAGCCAGGTGCCGGCCTGTGCGTCCAGCACTTCGCCCTGATGTTCGAACGCACGCGTCCAGGAGTCTGTGTCGCCGTCTGTGATTCCTGTAGCAACGTGAAATGCCTCGCCGGCGGACAAGCCTCCAGCTGGTCCCCACCCCAGTGCGCCCAGAAAAAAGAGATCCATATTCGGGTCCGCGAAACGGTAGCGCTGGCTCAAACGCTGGGTGGAATAATCCTTACTGCGAGGCGCTGTTCCCTGACTTCTCATCCTTTACCCTTCTTGTTTCCACGTCCGAAGTGCATCGCGACCCAAATGAGCTATTCTCGCTAAAGCAACGATATTAGCTTTAAGGAAAGCATGTCAAGGATTCGCACGGGAGGACGTAGCGCAATTGTGAGGGCCAGGGTGCTCGCCGCGGCAAGTGATCTGGTCTCGACCAAAGGGCTGGGGAACGTCACGTTACCGGAGATCGCGCAGCGAGCCGGTGTTGCAGCCACGAGTCTTTACCGCCGATGGGGGGACGTAGGATCTCTCTTGCTGGATATGGCCGTAGAGCGTCTCGCCCAAGAGTTCCCCCTGCCAGACGAAGGCTCGATCGAAGAGGACCTGAAATGCTGGAGTAGGAGGATTGCGCGGGCTCTGAACTCCCCCGCGGAGCCCAATTTTCTACGTGTTTTATTAGCCACATGGGAGGTCGCGCCCGAGACGCGTATAAGTGCGCTGGCTCCGCGGGTCGAGCAGCTACAAAATATGCTGGGTCGCAGCAGAGCGCGTGGAGAGAGAACACCCTCCCTCGAGGAGGTGATCGACCACCTTCTAGCACCGTTGTACATGCGGGCGCTGTTCGGTCTTTCTGTTAATGAAGCCTTTGCGGAGCAGCTGGTAGAGCGTCTGCTTAGCACTTCTACCTACCGCTGAGATTCGATCGGTCCACGACGGCCGAGGTGTTCCCGAGAACGCGGCCGTACCGATATGTCGCATCGTTATCGCTGGTCGAGGGCCGGTGCTCTTGTCCTGCTACATGTCGGCTATGGGAAGGCCTTCTCTGGCGTGCCGCATTATCTCTGGGCTTGCGCAGCGACAGAAGAGTCGCAAGAGGAGCCACCGGCCCGCGCTACCATCAAACGTGCGCAATCGCTCAATCGGCATGCTGCTGCTGGCGAGCCTGCTGTGGGCGTCGACCTGGGCGCTCTCGCCTCTGCTTGCTGAGAATGCAGAACCCTTTGCGGCCTGCGCGCTCGTATTCACACTCGCTGCTTTGGTGATTGCGGGCGCTGCTATTGCGACAAAGCACAGGGATGCCCTGCCCGCGAGCGGCCTGCCGTGGCGCACGCACCTGGTGCTCGGCACAGCCATGTTCGCGCTGCCGCTGCCGCTCCTGCTGGTCACAGGCAGCCACGGCGGCTCCGGCTGGGTACCGCTGCTCTACTCGACGCTGCCACTGCTTGTCGCCGCCCTGACCGCAGGCACGTGGTCGCCCGCAATGGTCCTCGCGGTCGGCGCCGCGCTGGCGCTGCTTGGCCAGGGGCTTTCCTTTTCTCCCGCGAAGCTGTTCTGGACCCTTCCCACGGTCTGTGTCGTAGCGAGCCAGGCGTTCGCCTTGCACTATGCCGCCGGGCATCTGCGTGGCAGCCCCACTCGCGTGCTGATGCGCACCCTCGCGGCACAGTTCGCGCTGGCAGCCGCTGTATGTACGATCGGCAGCGTGCTCGCCGACCCTGCGCCCCGTATTGCGCCTTTCTCGCAATGGTCAGCAGTACCGTCCGGTGCCTTGTTGCTGCTCGCCCTGCTCGGTACCGCTGTGCCCTACGCGCTGCTTTATCGGCTGCTAAGCCGCACTACGCTCGCACCGCAGCAGATTGCCACGACCCAGTGGCTGCAGACCCTGATCAGCGTCGGCGAAGGTTTTGCCTTCAGCCGGCAACTGCCACCGACACTGTTGCTGATAGCCGGCGCGTTGCTCGCTGCCTGTACCTGGTCGATGCTCCGGAACGATCATGAGGACGCAGGGCCTGCTGCACTAATCCGCTGGACTTAGCAGCGGCGTGTGCTGAACGTCACAGCAGAGGCGCGTAAGCCACTTGCGGCGCCGCTGTTTTTGCGTACACTGCTGTGCATGGGCGCCTGTTTCTACATCGTGGTAGAAGGC
>CAXTEW010000291.1:0-3432 GCA_964243175.1 uncultured Acidobacteriaceae bacterium | reverse complement strand
ACGCCCGGCCCTGCAGAAGCAGTGAGCCTTGCCAGCAGCGTGACCCGGCAGTTCGGCATCGCCGCCACAGCACTGGCAGCCGGCGTGCGGATCGAGCATGCAGAAGGCCACCGCTTCGTGACCGCGATGATCGGGGCCTTTCCGGGCAGGATTGATGGCATCCGGGTGCAGAAGCCGTCGCTTGAAGATGTGTTTATCCAGCGCACCGGGCATCGCTTCTGGCAGGAGCAGGGCCCCGAAGGGGAGCCCGACGCGCGCACCCGGGAAACAGAAGCGACCGAGGGCTTCAAGGAACCGCTGTAGGGTTCCGTCCTTTCGAGATCCACTTCACGATCCACCGCTCCCGACCTGAAGCGGCCGCAACCAAGAACACGCCGGAGCTCGCGGCAGACAGGCAGACAAGCGCATGGCAACAATACTCACGCAGGTAGGGACAAGGACAGCAGCGCTGCGTGCGGCTGCGGCTTCCCCCTCTACCGCGATCGCGGCCTACTCACTCTGGCGACGGGAGATCGTCCGCTTTTACCGCCAGAAAGCCCGGGTGGTCGGCGTCATCGCCTCGCCGCTGCTTTTCTGGCTGGTACTCGGCTCGGGCTTCGCTAACTCGTTTCGCTCCGCCGGTACCGGCAGCAGCAGCCACTACCTGGGCTACTTCTTTCCCGGCTCGGTCGCAATGATCGTGCTGTTTACGTCCATCTTCTCGATGATGTCGCTGATCCAGGACCGCAACGAAGGTTTCCTGCTGTCGGTACTGGCCGCCCCGGTCTCCCGCTCGGCCATCGTGCTGGGCAAGGTGCTTGGCGGCGCGACCCTGGCAGCACTGCAGGGCTTTGTCTTCCTGCTGTTTGCCCCGTTTGTGGGCGTTCATGCCTCCTTCGGCGCCGTGCTGCTGGGCATGCTGGTCATCGCGATGCTCTCGTTTCAGCTCACCGCGCTCGGCTTCACCATCGCCTGGCCCATGGATTCGTCGCAGGCTTTCCACGCCATCGTCAACCTGCTGCTGATCCCGCTGTGGATGCTCTCGGGCTCGCTATTCCCGGCAAGCGGGGCCTCGCCGTGGCTGCACCTGGTGATGCGCCTCAATCCCCTCACCTACGGGGTCGACGCGCTGCGCAACCTGCTCTTTCCCCTGCAGACGACCGATGCTTCTCTCCCCGTCAACCTGCTGGTGAGCGCCGGATTTTCACTGCTCTGTTTCACGACCGCGTGGGCAGTAGTCAATCGCCGGTCGCACAAGCCGGCAGCGTAGGAAGGGAGTCTTTTCGATGAGCGAAAGCGTGTACTCTCCGTCCGGGCTATCGACCCCGGGCGGCAAGCTGCCCATCAACAATCGCCCCGCCACCGTGGGCGTGATCGGCATCCTCGCGCTCAGCATCGCGGCGACGGCGTTCCTGCTCTGGCTGCTGTATGTGCACCACGCGCCGGACGAGTTCCACACCCGCTTCCGCTTCCTGCCGGCGCTCAATGCCGTGCTCAACGGGCTGAGTGCCATTGCGCTGACCGCCGGCTACATCTTTATCCGGCGCCGCGAGATCGTTCGTCATCGCGCTTCCATGTTGACTGCTTTTGTCTTCTCCTCCGTGTTCCTCGTCTCCTACATCGCCAACCACGCCATCCATGGCGACACCCTGTTCCCCGTGCACAATCCGGTTCGCCCGCTTTACCTCACCCTGCTGGCCAGCCATGTCCTGCTCTCGATCGTTGCGCTGCCGGTCGTGCTGATCACCTTCTTTCTGTCGCTTTCCGGCCGTTTCGCCCAGCATCGCCGGCTCGCCCGCTGGACCTTCCCCCTGTGGCTTTACGTCTCGGTGACTGGTGTCATCGTGTACTTGATGCTGCATGCCGCGGTGGGAGCGAGCTACTAGACCCGCCATGGCCCGCGACACCATCCAGTTTCCACAGCAACAGCCGGTGCCAGCCGGAGCACCCCTGGCGCGGGTGCTGGTGATGGCGCCGCGCGATCGCGGGGCAGACGCCCATCACCTGGCGCTCAATGCGGAGGATGGGACCCTGCAGCTGCTACGCTCAGGCTTTGCGGTGGCCGGCATCGCTGCGCTCGCCACCCTGCTGACCCTGTTCGCACTGGGCGGAGTTGGAGCAGAAGGACCGCGCTCCGATGCAGGCTGGCTGGCGCTAATGGTTGCGCTCATGTGCATGCCCTTCGGCCTGCTGATGCTGCTGCTCGGTGGTGCCAAGTGGCTGCGAAACCATTGGCTTAGCAATCGCCTGGCACCAGCAGCTCCCCCGCGCAGCCATCGGTAAGGCGAGGCAGCGGGCAGCCGCGTACACAGCCGACCTGAGGCTGCTATGCTTTCCTCAAGCAAACAGGCAGCACCCTGCTCCACCCGCACTCGAAAGGCGCGCCCATGGCAAAGACCGTCAACAAGGTGACCCTGCTCGGCAACCTCGGCAAGGATCCGGAGATCAAGTTTCTTCCCAGTGGACAAGCTGTCGCCAACTTCGGCATCGCTACCACGGAGCGCATCAAGGACAAGAACTCTACCGAGTGGACCGAGCGCACGGAATGGCACAATGTGACGGCCTATGGCCGGACTGCGGAGATCGTTCGCGACTACGTGAAGAAGGGCAACAAGCTGTATATAGAAGGGCGCCTGACGACCCGCTCCTGGGATGACAAGGAGACGGGCAAGAAGGTGTACCGGACAGAAGTCGTGGTCAACGAGCTGGTGCTTCTTTCGGGCCGCGGGGAGGCGGGTGACAGCCCTGCCGGCGGCTATGGCCGCAATGCCGCGAGCAGCACGTCCTCCTTTGACCAGCGTGGCGCAGCGCCCCAGGACGACTACGCCCATGCCGAGATCACGGACGACGACATACCGTTCTAGTCTCCAGCCAGCAGATCAGAAAGCGAAGGGAGGGCCCAGGCTCTCCCTTCGCTTTTGCTTTAGGAGAGAGGCGAATGTGCGGCGCTCGAAAAGCAGCGCGGCTCGATTGTCGCCGTCGGCACATCCCCTGTACCGCTCCGCCACTCCAAGACGGGGTACGATCAGGGTTTCGCGAAGGAGAAAGACCATGGCATCGAAGCAATTCCGCTGCGCAAGTGTCGGCTACACCGAGTGCGACTGGCACCTGGAAGGTAACTCGGAGGAGGAGATGCTTCCGCAGATTGAGGATCACGCGTTCAAGGTCCATCATCTTGAGTTCAAGGATGAAGCCGTGCAGCACGTCAAGAACGCAATTCAAGATGTTTAGGGCGCGATAGACCGCCTGCTCGGCTGGAGGCCACTTCGTGGCGCGGCTTTGCGGGTGCGTCGACAGCGGCCTCGCTTGGGACTTCCGTTGGTCGCTTACTAGCTTCGGCGATCAACAGTGAACGGGGTTAAACGGTCCTCACTCATGCGAGCACCACGCACACCCGCCACGAAGTGGCCACGAGGGGGCCTTGGTACACTGGAAACCATGCTGGATGAAGCA
>CAXTEW010000290.1:0-3434 GCA_964243175.1 uncultured Acidobacteriaceae bacterium | reverse complement strand
TCTTCCGTGAACCACCGACAACCTTGGCCCGCACTGGTCGCAGGTTCACGTTCCAGCGCCGCCGCGTGACATTGTGAGCATGCGAAATGTTGTTACCGAACTGCGGACCCTTTTGACAAATTGCACAAACCTGCGCCATACCCTGACTCCAGCTCGAGATTGTACTCGAAAGATTTATTCGGCCGCTGTACTTCCCGCTGAGACCGGGTAAGCCGCAGGAGAGCCTCGCGCTGATAGCGGGATCCTGAACTTCGCAGAGGCTAGCTTGCCGAACCCTTAGTATACCCAAGCTGCGGACCCTGCACAAACCAGCGGCCCTGACTAGGCGCTTCGAAGAGGTCCACTGGGCGAATGGCAACGGCTTAGTCTTGCTGCGCGAGCCAGATCGTCTGATTGCCGAGCGACTCGCGCCGAGGGCACCTTCCGTACAAAAAGCAGGGGAGCAGCCGCAGCCGCTCCCCTGCCGCGCAGCAAAGCTTTACCGCGCGCCGACAGTCGTTCCGGCCCCGGCACCGATCTCGGTCAGACGCTTCGCAAGCAGCTGCTCCAAGCCTTCCAGTGCCTCTGAGAAGCCATCGATGCCATCCTTCAGCTTGTCGTGAGCCATGCGATCTTCGGCATGCATTTTCTCGAAGGTCTGCTCGTCCATCGGGATCTTCTCGATCGCCAGATTGGCCGCATGCGACGGGTCGAGCTTGCGGGGAAGGTCTCCCTGCTTCTCGTCCAACTCGTGCAGCAGCTTGGGCGCGATCGTCAGCAGGTCGCAGCCAGCCAGTTCCTGGATCTCGCCGATATTGCGGAAGCTGGCGCCCATGACCTGGGTCTTGTAACCAAACTTCTTGTAGTAGTTGTAGATCGTCGTCACCGACTGCACACCGGGGTCTTCCGCCCCAACGTAATCCTTGCCCGTGTCCTTCTTGTACCAGTCGAGGATGCGACCGACGAATGGTGAGATCAGGGTCACCTTGGCTTCGGCGCAGGCAATTGCCTGGTGCATACCAAAGAGCAGGGTCAGATTGCAGTGGATACCCTCCTGTTCCAGCTTCTCAGCAGCCTTGATGCCTGGCCAGGTCGACGCGATCTTGATCAGGATGCGCTCTCGCTTGATCCCGGAGTCCTCGTACATCTTGATGATCTGGTGGGCCTGCTCCAGAGTTTTCCCGGTGTCGAAGCTCAGGCGTGCATCTACTTCTGTCGAGACGCGGCCCGGCACAATCGCCAGGATCTTCTTACCGAAGGCGACCGCCAAATGCTTGAATGCTTCATTGGCGACATCTTTGTCGTTCGCCCCGTCGCCCAGCACCTTCTTTGCTTCCAGCAGAACGTCATCAACGATCTGCGAGTAGGCTGGCATGCCCGCCGCTGCGGTGATCAGTGACGGGTTCGTCGTGGCATCCTGAGGCTTGACTTTTTCAATCGCCTGAATGTCACCGGTATCCGCGACGACCGTCGTGATTTTGCGTAGCTGTTCCAGAAATGTCTGGGCCATCGGCTCTCTCCCTTGTCGTGTCGGCACTGTCTTCGACAGGGCGAACACGGCTCTTTCGATTAGATGCAGCGATCTGCTGTTCGCTGCAGCACAGCGAAGAGATGCGCCTTACCATCCGGATTATTCCACGGCGCGGCAGCTATTGCTGCCAGGGAAAAGCCCGGCAGGCCGGCGCCGACCTCGTTCGAAATGGTTCGACCTCGTTCGAAATGGAGCGGCGGGTTGTCAGCACAGCCATAAGGATGCTGTTTCTCTGGGACTCGCGCTCCGCCCCAAGGGCACCTCTACTCGGCCCCATCGAGCGTGGGCAGCACCCGAACGCTGTTCCGCAACACCCCCAGCCCTGGGGCACTGATCTCGATGATGTCGCCCTCAGCCAGGGGGCCGACGCCAGCCGGTGTGCCGGTTGCCACCAGGTCGCCCGGCTCCAGGGTCATAGCTGCTGAGATGAAGCGCAGCAGCCGGGCGATCGAAAAGATCAGGTCGCGCGTGGTGCCATCCTGGCGTAGGACGCCATTCTGCCGGGTCTGCAGCGGCAGTTCGCCCGCGGCAATCTCGTCAGAAATCCAGGGACCGACCGGGCAGAAGGTATCCATTCCCTTGGCTCGCGCCCACTGCCCGTCCCGTTGCTGCAGCGCACGCGCGCTCACGTCGTTCACCAGGGTGTAGCCGCGTATATAAGGAGCAACGTCTTCGTCGGCGCCGATATGGCGCGCACGCCTGCCGAGCACGATCCCGAGTTCGCCTTCGAAGTCGACCCGGCCGGCCCACGCGGGTACCTCGATGACGCCGTCCGGCGCCAGCAGGGACGAGGGCGGCTTGAAGAACAGCATGGGTTCCTGGGGCACAGGGTTTCCCAGTTCCGCCGCATGATCGCGATAGTTGCGGCCAACGCAGATAATCTTGCCCGGCGTCACCGGCGGCAGGAGCCTGACATCGGCAAGCCGGCACGGTTGGAACGTCCGGGTCGTAGGTTTATCCATAGCGGCGAGGCGGCCGTGCGCGTCCTCTTCGGGCGGCGACATCAGCCGCTCGATCCACTCCTCGCGCGGCTCCACGGGAGGGTTGCCGGCCCCGGTGTCGCGAGATCTCTGCCCCAGGACCCCGTACCACGGCTGCGCCTCGTCCCCTTGGAAGCGGCAATATCGCATGCATCTCTCCTGGTTGTGGCAGGCAAACCCGCAGCTACCTTTTCGTCACCGAAAGCGTTTCAGTGGTTTCCGCTGAGCGGTCGCTCTGGTTTCCACTGCTATCGACCGCAGCTACGGAGTAGCTGTAGCGCACACCTTCGTCTACCTTGCTGTCGCTCCAGTCGGGCGTCGCCAACAGGGCGGCACCGCTGACCCGCACGGGCATGCCGCCCGACTCAGCGGCACGTCGAAAGACGATGTAGCCTGCCACATCCGGGTCGGCACTGGCCGTCCACGAAAGATCAATCGTGCCCCCGTCCATGTTCGCGACGGCCACCAGCGCCGATGGTACAGCCGGCGGGTATGTGTCTCGAGCCTCGACTACGTTGCTTTCCGCACCGTCGCCTGTTACCTCCAGGAGGTGCGACGCGAGCGTCACCTGCTCTACGAGGGCAACGCTGTAGCGGTAGCTGCGGTTCAACAATGCGTCCGCATCCAGGGTCTCGACCGGGAGCCACGGGCCGCCCGCACTGGCTGGTGGGTGTTCCAGTGCTTCCAAGGTCTGCTGCATGGGCTGCGGCACGCCACTCTCGGCTTTCCCCGCATTCTCGCTTTCACCCGGTGCCAGCACCCGGTCCCGCTCGATGCGTGCGAACAAGCGGGCGTCACTTCCAGCCAGGGCCGCGGCTTCAGGCGTGGTCGCCTCCCATTGAACGGCAATGCCCCGCGCCGTCACCAGGGCCTGGGCTGCGCGCACTCTCGGGGGGGCCGCGCCGGCGGCCGCGACGGCAGCATGCGAGCTGCCTGCCGCCTGC
>CAXTEW010000289.1:0-3437 GCA_964243175.1 uncultured Acidobacteriaceae bacterium | reverse complement strand
TGCGTGTCGAGCGCGATCGCGTCATCGCCCGCAACGCCCATGGCGCCGAGCGCGAGCTTGGCTCAAAGCAGGCCCGCGCCTTCGAGGTTTATGAACGGCGATCGATCGAAGTCGCCGCGCACGACAAACTGCTGCTCGGCGCCAACCGCCGCGAGCCTGGCTTCCGCGCCACCAATGGCGAGCTCGTCACCGTTGCCCGCGTTACAGAGGGCGGGCGGATCAAGCTCACCGATGGCCGCACCCTGCCGGCCGACTACCGGCAGCTCGATCATGGCTACGCCGTCACCGCCCATCGCAGCCAGGGCAAATCCGTCGACGCGGTCGTGATCTCGGCGGACCGCATGAAGCGCGAACTGTTCTACGTCGCTGCCTCTCGTGGGCGCGAAAGCCTTACCATCCTGACCAGCGATAAAGACGAGCTGCGCGAGTCGATCGCCCGCACCGGCGCCCGGCAGTCTGCTACAGAACTGGCCCGCAAGGCAGCGCTCGATGGGGAGCAGCGACGCGAAGGGCTGCACCCCGGTGTGGCTCGGGGTCTCGATGCCGCGCGCCATCTGGCTCACCACCATGCGCAGCATGCTCCTTCGCGGGAAGTTGGAGAAACCGCGAAGTCACGGGAACAGGCAATCACCCTGGGGCCCAAGCCGGAGCTGCCACAACTGGAAATCACACGGGACTTCGGACATGGCCTTGGCCGCTGAAAGCAAACCCTCCTGGCAACCCTGGACCATCGATCCGGAGCGCCGTGCCGCCGGGCTCCAGGTGGTCTTGCTGAAACAGACGTACGTGCTGCCCTGGAGCCAGTTTCTCTACGCCGAAGGCGGGGCCGATCGGTTGCGCGCCGTCTTTACGACGCACGACCTGCTCGTCACCGGTGCCGGGCTTAGTTCCCTGCTCTCCGCCTTCGCTACTCAGCACCTCACCGAGCTGCGCGAACCTGCGCGTGCCGACAGGTTCGGCGCGGCTGACGGCCCACGCATCGCGACCCTCAACGTGACCGCGGCTGAACAGGCGAAATAGGCGCCATGTGCCACAAGCCGCCTGGACTCTGCAGGCGCATTCAGGCTTTGTTTCCAGTTTGGAAACTGATTTCCGCGTTTTCCGATTTCCGCTACGGTGAAACGCTATCGCTTGTGAACATAAGTCGTTTCCAATGAATGCTTACGCTCTCACATAGTTGCCTGTAGTTTAAATATCCCGTAGTCGGTGACGCCGACGATGTTGATTGATGTTCAATCAAATCTGCAACCAGGGATCCAAGAGCTGGACTCCGCAATCACCGAAATCAGCAGTGTTGCGAGTTGCGATTGTGTAGCCATGTTCCTTAGCTGTGGCTGCGATCATGGCATCCCGGTCTGGACGGCGGTCAGGAACATGCATTGCGGCGCACAGGATGGCCGTGGTGCTCCCGAAGGGCAGTACCTGAGAGGAGAACTCCTTCATCACGCCCTGCAGCCAGGAGCGCAGCGTCCGGCCTTGTTGAGCGTCCTTCCGCTCCATCAGCAGAACGCCTGTCTCTAGTTCGAGGATGCTGACAGCCGAAAGATAAAGCTGATTGCCGGGGATAGTAGCCGCCCAGAGGCGTACGGCGGCAGATGGATTTGCCTTACCCACCCGCAGCTCCGAGATCACATTTGTATCGAGCAGAAACACCTATTCGAACTCCGCCGGCTTGAATCCTATGTCCAACTTTGGCGGGTCGAACTCGAATTGGCCGCCAGGGAGCGAATCCATGATGTCGAGCAGGCTTCGCGGCTTTTCGCCGGCGAGCTTGTAGTAATCCTCGATCTTCAGCAAGGCAAACGTCGGCTTGCCCCGATCCGTGACAAACACCGGGCCGGTTGTCGTGGCACGCTTGGCCTGCGCCAGATCACGGGCGAAATCTCGCGATGAAACAGTTGTGATAGACATGGCTGCTCTCCTCCCACTTGCAATGTATGTATGTTATGACAAGAGCGGGTTTTAAGCGAAAAAACATTGGGAAGCGTTTGGACTATCCCTCCCCGCATGAAAAAGCCTCTGCTGGTCTTTGTCTTTTCGCTGCTGTTTGCTTGCGTCTCTGCTAACGTCCAAGGCCAAACCAGCTCACCGGGCGCGGAACCTTACACGCCCACTCGAATCGATTGGCTAACGACGACTCTGCAGGCGTCTTTACGCCAAGATTTATTGCAGGACGATGGCTTTCTTTTGGACATTGTTTCGCCGAGTTCAGACACCATCTTGATTTACGTTCGTTACGAGCCTTCCGTCAATCGAGAGGCTATGAACGCCGTAATCGATACGGCCCGGAATGTGATCCACATCACTGCGAAAAGTTATGGTTTGGGATAGCTGGGTCAAGATCAAAGAAGACGTGAAAATGAGCAAACCTTAGTATTTTCAGCAAGGCGAAAAGCTAACAAGGCAGCTCCTGCGCCTCCGCCGGGGGATCGACAAAGTCGAGGCTCTTCTGCTCGTGGCCGTCTGGGTGCTGCTCGCGCCAGAAGGTAAGTAGAAGCTCCGGCATGGGCTTCAGCACGGCCCGGGTCCGGTGCATCATCGCATGATGCCGAAGGCACAGGGTGAGCATAAGCGCCATGGTGGACGTCCCTGGCACCCGGTGGTGCACGGCGAGGGTCCGCTTCCCTGCCCCGCTTGCGCCGCAGACCCGGCAGCGATGACCGTCACGGGCCAGAACCTGCTCGCGCAGACCGCCGAAATGTTCGTCGCCCTGGCGGCGCAACGTGTAGCAGGTGCCGCAAAGACCGCGGGCGATGACCGGGGACCTGCCACATGGGCAGTGGAGCGCTCGCTGGAGGTGTTTGGGCATAAACGCGTGTAAAGCGTGAAAACGTGGCCAAACGTGTACAAGCTGGTATTGTTGCCTCGAAGTAGGTCCCGGAAGATTTCTTGGGTCTCCCGGGAGTTTGTACTACTTCCTCGAGAGCAGAAGCAGAACGAGTGCAAGTACGACGGTAGACAGCACGAGTCGCCACTAAAGCACGACGGTGATTGTCAGCCGGAACCAAGACGCGATACGTCTTTGTTCAACCAGCCTTACCTCCCCACCTCGGTTACGGCCCTGGGTCGCGGCTAACGACCCAGGGCCGCCCGATCCAAGTGTCCGTACCAAACTCGATGAGTAAGGCCTCCCAGGCTACCGCAAATTCTTGAACGAATGAAGCACCAGAAGGTGTTTTAAGCCGCGTCTGCGTCTGCGGGGGTCGTCGGTACCTTTCACGGCGTCGTCGGGGCAGGACGGGCTAATTCCGTGCCATTGCGGCGGTTAGGGTTCGAGATCGATACAAGTGCAAGCACAAGGCGGTTGATCTTGACCTTGGCCGTTGCCCGTCTCTTGACCTTCCATTCCCAGCGGTGGCTTTTTTTTGTATTTAAGGTTAAACAAGGCTAAAGACCTTAAGGCTAGAAGTCTGCAAAGCGTTCGATTGAAAAGGATT
>CAXTEW010000288.1:0-3453 GCA_964243175.1 uncultured Acidobacteriaceae bacterium | reverse complement strand
CAGTGCTTCCTTTTCGCGACCATTTCGCCGCCCGCGGGCTCCAGGGCTGGCAGCCGATGGGTGGCGAGTGGTCCCTGCTCGGCGCTACGGCCATCAATGAATCGGACGAGCGCGGAGCAAAGCTACTGGCTGGCTCCGACAGCTGGCGCGATTACAGCTTCTCGGCCGATGTCGCGCTGCTCCGTGCCGACGGCGATGCGGGCCTCATCATCCGCTCCAGTGACGAGCAGCTCGGCTCCAACAGCTACAGCGGCTACTACGCCGGGCTGCGCAGCCATGATGGACGCCTCGTGCTCGGCAGCGCCAACTATGGCTGGCTTGAGTCGCAGACAACGCCGTTCCCAGGTGGGGTCAGGAGCCGACACTGGTACCACCTTGAGATAGCCGCGGTCGGCTGCACTGTCGCCGCATTCGCCGTGGATCTTGAGACGGGCGTCCGCAGCAGCGTCTCCACCGCCGGCCAGCCTTGCCTGCTGCATGGCCGGATCGGTCTGCGCTCGTATTCGACCGGCGGAGAATGGCGCGACCTTCTGGTCCGTCCTATCGACTCGGCGGGTCTTGCTGCGCTCCATGCTACTCGGCAGCCCCGGCAGCCACTTACTTTACCCAGCCTTGCGCAGGTGGCCGCACTTTCCGCTCTGCCCCGCAGCCAGGTCGCGCCCCAGGCTGTGACACCCATCGGCAGCCTCCGCTATGCGAGCTCTGTCGACCCGCAACCGGTCACAATTCGCGGAACCGTCATCCTTCGCCGACCCACGCTGGTCATCCAGGACGCAACCGGCGGTATCTGCATCCCCAACCAGGATCCACTGCGCTTTGCCATCGGTGATCAGGTCCAGGCCTCCGGCACGCCGCAGCTTCACAGTTTCAGCCTGCAACTGGACTCCACTTCGGTCCAGGTGATCGGCACGGGCAGTCCGTTGCCGCCCCGCTCTGTGACCGCAGCTGACGCAGCCACAGGCATCTATGACGGCCAGTTCATTGAGCTGACCGGGCTCATCGCGCGGAGCGACAGCAAGGACGGCAGGGAGGGGAGCCTGCTCGTGGAATCCGGCTCACAGTTATTCCGCGCCATCCTGCCGAAGCTGCCTTACGGCGTAAGCCCGCTGCACCTTTCCCGCCATGCGCTCGTGCGGCTGCGCGGCGTAGAAGCCGTGGACCCCGGGCTCACGGGTAACCAGGTCCCCTTTGTTCTCTTCCTGCCCTCGCCTACTTCTCTCGAGCTGCTCGCCGACCCGCCCTGGTGGAGCCTCCAGAACATGATCTGGATCGTGCCTCTTTTCGTTATCGGGCTGCTGCTGCTGCAGCTGCTGCGTGTCCGAGGGCGCCACTTGCGCATCCGCGCCGTGCTTGATGAACGTCAGCGCCTCGGCTACGAGATCCACGACACGCTGGCCCAGAGTTTTGCCGGTATCGGCTACCAGCTGCGCGCGGTACGCTCGCGGCTCGCTGGCGGCAACGCGGGCGCGGCCGAGCAGCTCGACCGGGCGATCGACATGGTCCGCCACAGTCAGGAAGAAGCGCATCGCAGTATCGCCGCGATGCAGCTGGAGGCTGTCGAGGGTGCTGGTCTCGCCGCCGCACTGGAAGCTGGTGCCCGCCGCATGGTCAACGGTACCCCGCTCCACATCTCCGCCAGCACAGTCGGTGATCCGCACCAGCCCTCGCCGCGCTTGACTGACGCGCTCTTCCGCGTCGGTCAGGAAGCGATCGCAAACAGCATTCGTCACGCATCGCCGGCGACGCTGTCCATCCTTATTACGTTCGAGAGCAGCTCAGTCCACCTGGTCATCGAAGACGACGGCTGTGGCTTCGATGCAGCCACCGAGCAGGCTGGTTTCGGCCTCCGCAGCATGCGGCGTCGCGCTGCGGCGATCGGTGCGGAGCTGCTCGTCACCAGCCGTCCCGGTTCAGGCGCCCGTGTCGAGCTGCACGCCTCGCTCCGTCGTGAACCCTCTTCGCACCGGCGCTTTCTGCGTCGACAACTCAAGGAACCCGCATGAAGCCGAGCTTTGCCCCCACCCAGTCAGCGGTCGCAGGCCAGCAACCGGTCAGGCTTCTTATCGTCGATGACCACCCTGTGGTGCGTGCCGGTCTGTCCAGCATGCTTGCCATGCACCCCGAGATCCACGTCGTGGGCGCAGCAGCTTCGTGCGCAGAAGCTCTCAAGCAGATTGCTGCTGAGCCGCCCCACGTCATCCTGCTTGACCTGCGCATGCCGCAGATGGATGGGCTGGCCTTTCTTCAGCTGCCCACCGGGGTTCGCGGAGATGCACGCGTGATTATCCTGACCAGCTACGAGCGCGACGAGGATATTTACCGTGCCGTGCAGGCCGGCGCCCAGGGCTACCTCACCAAGGACGCTTCAGAGCAGGAGATGGTCACCGCCGTGCTCCGTGTTCACTCCGGCCGGCGCGCTCTCCCCCCGCACATCGCCTGCCGCCTCGCCGACCGGCTTCTGCGCTCCACCCTGACGGCGCGCGAAAGTGAAATCCTCCGCGAGCTGGCCCGGGGACTGACCAATCGCGAGATAGGCAGTGAACTCCGCATCAGCGAGAACACCGTGCGCAATCACGTGCAGAGCCTGCTCAGCAAGCTGGGGGTATCTGACCGTACCGAGGCTGCCACGCTGGCTCTTCGCCGCGGCATTTTGAGTCTCGACGAGTAAGTCGCTCCGGCGCACCGAGCTTGTAAGTGCGGCACGCCTGGCCATGGCTGTAAATGGTCTGTTCGGACTACATACAACTCGCCCATATGGACCACGCACGTCGCTTCCTGAAGCTGCTAGGATTTGCTCGCTTCGGACGGCCAGCTCTTCTCGTTGCCGTTTTTGGGGGTACTTAGTGATCCGCTTTATTTCTCGCTGGTTCGGCTCTGATTCCTGTATCCGGTTCTGCGCGCTGGCTCTCTGCCTCATGCTTCTCCCGTGTGCCGCCCTCGCGCAGTTCAACAGCAGTGTGCAAGGCAACGTGCAGGATCCTTCCGGCGCAGCTGTTGCCGGGGCTGTCGTGACTCTTACCAATACCGAGACGAATGTCAAACAAACGAACAAGGCTGACGAATCAGGCGTCTACCGCTTCGCGAGCCTCGCTCCCGGCAACTACCAGATCACCGCGGAGGCACCCGGCTTTGCGGCGAAGGCTGTTGCGGTCATCCTCACCACCGGGGAGACGGGAAACGTACCGGTCACCCTGGGAGTCGGCGGCAGTTCGACGCAGGTCGAGGTAAGTGCGCAGGCCCCACTGCTCGACACCTCGGATACCCGCAACCAGCTCACGATTGACCGCGCCGCACTGAACTCACTGCCGCTGCCGTCTCGCAACCCGCTCGGGCTCGTCACCCTGACCCCGGGAGTTACCGGCATCGGCTCGGGCAGCGCCACGAACTTCAACCCGGAGAATGCCGTGGACGCCAGCGCCAACGGCCGCGGGTCGAACGGAAACCTCTATGTTG
>CAXTEW010000287.1:2246-3462 GCA_964243175.1 uncultured Acidobacteriaceae bacterium | reverse complement strand
ATGCCGCGCTAGAAGAGATTGCGGCAGCACTGAGGGTGCGCGCGGATCGCTACCACGTCAGCAGCAACATCGTGCTTGAGAAGCTGTACGCCACGAGCCAGCTGCTGGGCGATACCATCTCGTTCCGTCCCGCGCCCAACAAGGCGATCGTGGGTGAGAACGCCTTTGCACATGAGGCGGGCATTCACCAGCACGGCATGCTGGCCAACCCGTTGACATACGAGATCATGACGCCAGCCTCTGTCGGCCAGCCTGCCAATAAACTGGTGCTGGGGAAGCATTCAGGACGGGCGGCGCTTCGCTCACGCCTGAAGGAGCTTGGCTTCGTGCTGGAACCAGCGCAGCTCGAAACAGCATATGCCGCTTTCATCACCCTGGCCGATCGCAAGAAGTCGATCTATGACCAGGACCTTGTGAAGCTGGCAAGCCATGCCGCCGGCGGAGAGCCTGAAGGCGACTCCGCAGATGCGTATGCCGCTGGTACCGGGCTATCCCCGGCGGAGCCCGCGACAACCCCGGCGACCCAGGTCTAGTCTGGCAGGAGCGCGGCTCTTAAGACCGTGTGGAGTACAGGAGCAGCTATGGAGTTGAAGATTCTGGTTCTTGCCGGCGACGGGATTGGCCCGGAGGTAACCGCCGAAGCGACGCGCGTGCTGCAGACGGTAGCCGCGCATGGCAACCACGTTTTTCGCTTCGAAGAAGCACTTATCGGCGGCGCTGCCATCGATGCCGCGGGCACACCGCTGCCGCAGGCTACTGTCGAGGCTGCGCTGCGGAGCGATGCGGTCTTTCTCGGCGCTGTCGGCGATAACCGGTTCAATGCCCTGCCGCCCAATCAGAGACCCGAAGCAGGGCTGCTGGCGATTCGCACGGCACTTGGCGGGTTTGCCAATCTACGTCCCGCCTTCGCGCACCCGGGGCTTGCCGAAAACTCTCCGCTGCGCCCGGAAGTCATTGCGGGAGCGGACATCCTCTTCGTTCGTGAACTGCTCGGCGGACTGTACTTCGGGCAACCACGGGAGTGGAACCGCGCGCAGCAGGAAGCCTGGAACACGATGCGCTATACCCGGCATGAGGTGGAGCGTGTGGCGCGCGTCGCCTTTGAGCTGGCCCGCTCGCGACGCCGCAAGCTGTGCTCGGTCGACAAGGCAAATGTGCTGGAAGTCTCACAGCTGTGGCGCGCGACGGTGAATGAGATTGCGGCGGATTATCCTGA
>CAXTEW010000287.1:0-2236 GCA_964243175.1 uncultured Acidobacteriaceae bacterium | reverse complement strand
TATCCTGACGTAACACTCGAGCATGAGTACGTGGACGCCTGCGCGATGCACCTGATGAACAACCCTCGTCGCTTCGACGTGATACTGACCGAGAATCTATTTGGTGACATTCTTTCGGACGAGGCTGGCGTCATCAGCGGCTCACTGGGCGTACTGCCTTCAGCTACCGTCGGCGGCAAGGTCAACCTGTATGAGCCGGTACATGGCTCCGCGCCTGACATCGCCGGCCAGGGCATTGCGAATCCGATCGGCGCCATCCTGACCGCGGCGATGGTGCTGCGACATACAGCTTTGCTTGAGACCGAGGCACTGGCCATCGAGCACGCGGTTCGCTCGGTGCTCGACGCAGGCTTCAGGACCAGGGACCTGGCACGCGGCAGTGCGGCGCAGGTGCTAAGCACCGGGCAGATGGGCGCACAAATCAACCAAGCACTGGCGGAGACGCTACAGGCCGGTGTGGCAGGCGCAAGCCTTGCGGGCGCCAATCGCTAACCAGATCAGAATGCAGCGCGGCATGGCGCTGCGTTGGCATGTAGAAGGTGTGTATGAACCAACCAAAGACGTTGTTCGAGAAAGTATGGGAGCAGCACATCGTCGCCGAGCCTGCGGGCGAGCCGACCATCCTGTATATCGACCTGCAGTTGGTGCACGAGGTGACCTCGCCGCAGGCATTTGACGGGCTGCGCATGGCAGGGCGCATGGTGCACCGCACCGACCGTACCCTCGCGACGGTCGACCACAATGTGCCGACGGACGCGAACCGCATTGACATCAAGGACCCGATTGCCGCGAAGCAGATCGAGGCGCTGCGACGCAACTGCGCCGAGTTCGGGATCGAGCTCTTCGATGTAAATTCTGTCGACCAGGGCATCGTGCACATGATCGGGCCGGAGCTGGGCGCAACCAAACCGGGCATGACAATCGTCTGCGGCGACTCGCATACATCGACACACGGCGCCTTCGGCGCGCTCGCGTTCGGCATTGGCACCAGCGAAGTCGAGCATGTGCTGGCCACGCAGACGCTGCCGCAGGCGCGTCCGAAAACTTTCCGGATTGCCGTCGAAGGTGAGCTGCCGCACGGCGTGACGGCGAAGGATATCGTGCTCGGCATCATCGGGCGCATCGGCACGGATGGTGCGACCGGGTATGCGATCGAGTACGCCGGCTCTGCCATCCGCGCGCTCTCGATGGAAGGGCGGATGACGATCTGTAATATGAGTATCGAGGCAGGCGCGCGCGCCGGCATGATTGCTCCAGATGAAACAACATTCGCGTACCTGGAAGGCCGCCGCTTTGCGCCGAAAGGCGAAGCATGGGAGCGGGCCAAGGCGGAGTGGCGCAAGCTGCCGTCGGATGAGGGTGCGGTATTTGATCGCGAGATGGTGATTGCCGCGCATGAGCTGACACCCTACGTCACCTGGGGCACCAACCCGGGTATGGTCGTATCTGTCACCGACACGGTGCCAGAACCATCAATGGGCGCCACCGAGGCAGACCGCAATGGCCTGCAGCGCGCGCTCGAATACATGGACCTTGCAGCCGGCACGCCGATCGAAGAGATCAAGATCGATCGTGTATTCATCGGATCCTGCACGAACGCGCGGATAGAAGATCTGCGCGCCGCTGCGAAGGTGGTTGCCGGCTACCATGTGCATGCCAACGTGGGCGCGATGGTGGTGCCAGGCTCGCAGCAGGTCAAGGCGCAGGCAGAGCGCGAAGGCCTGGACCATATCTTCCGCGAAGCAGGGTTTGACTGGCGCGAACCAGGCTGCTCCATGTGCCTGGGTATGAACCCGGACATCCTGCAGCCCGGCGAGCGTTGCGCTTCGACCTCCAACCGCAACTTTGAAGGACGCCAGGGCAAAGGCGGCCGCACCCACCTGGTAAGCCCTGCCATGGCAGCGGCCGCAGCCGTAATGGGCCGCTTTACCGACATACGCACCTGGCAGTACAAGCAGGCGGAGGTGCTGGTTTAATGCAGCCATTTACAACCCTTACTTCATCCGTGATGCCGCTCGAGCTATCAAACGTCGATACGGACCAGATCATTCCCAAGCAGTTCCTGAAGCGCATCGAGCGTACCGGCTACGAGGATTTTCTCTTCTATGACTGGCGTCAGAACCCGAGCTTCGTGCTGAACAATCCTGCGTTCCAGGGCTCGGCGATCCTGGTCGCCGGTAAAAACTTCGGCTGCGGCTCCTCGCGCGAACATGCTGCATGGGTGCTTGAGCAGTAT
>CAXTEW010000286.1:0-3484 GCA_964243175.1 uncultured Acidobacteriaceae bacterium | reverse complement strand
GAAGCGGGTCCGCTGGTGGATACGCTGGGCCTCGACCATGCGCCCCTGCTGTTCCAGTTCCTTCTCCCACTCCTCGAGTTCGGCCAGAATCGATTCCACCGCAGACTTCTTGCGCTCGGGCTGCACGACATAGTGGCTCTTCGGGTAAATAGGCAGCCGCGCATAGGTCTGCTTCACTGTTCCGAACAGGGGATCGATCTGGGACAGCGCATCGACCTCGTCGCCGAACAGTTCAATGCGATACGCGTTTTCATCGTACGTAGGGAAGACTTCAATCACGTCGCCACGCACACGGAAAGTGCCGCGTCGAAAGTCCCCGTCGGTGCGCTCATACAGGATCTCGACCAGCTTCTTGGTGATATCTTCGCGGCGTATCTTCTGCCCTTTCTCAAGGAACAGCAGCATGCCGTAGTAGGCCTCCGGCGAACCGAGACCGTAGATACACGAGACAGAGGCGATGATGATCGTGTCGCGGCGCTCGAACAGGGAGCGCGTCGCGGCCAGGCGCAGCTTGTCGAGCTCCTCGTTGATCGTCGCTTCCTTCTCGATAAACAGGTCGCCCGCCGGGATGTAGGCCTCCGGCTGGTAGTAGTCGTAGTACGACACAAAGTACTCGACTGCGTTGTTCGGGAAGAACTGCTTGAACTCGTGAAACAGCTGCGCGGCAAGAGTTTTATTATGCGCGAGAATCAATGCCGGCCTGTCGAGCTCGGCGATCACCTTCGCCATGGTAAAGGTCTTGCCGGAGCCCGTGACGCCGAGCAATACCTGGTGTTCTTCGCCGGACCGTATACCGTCCACTAACTCGGAAATGGCGCGTCCCTGGTCTCCACGTGGCTCGTAGTCGCTTACCAGCTCAAAGTCCATGGCTGTGCTCCTTGACTCGCAGTGCTTCGCTCCACTCGGCAGCATGGTCGACCACGGCGTCCACTAACTCGCGTGCTTCCATCGCAGCAATGGTGTGCGGGGAAAGGCCGAAGCGGCAGCCAACGCTCCATGTGCCGGCGGCGTTCGCCGCGCGTATATCCACTTCCGAGTCGCCAATCATCACTGTTTCCGCGGCTGTGACGCCGGCCTCGGCCATCAGCCTGTGCAAACCTTCGGGGTCCGGCTTCTTCGTCGCGAAGCTGTTGCCGCCGTACACGGCAAAGAAGAAAGGAGCCAGGCCCAATGCTTCGCAGATTTCAATGGAAGGCCGTACAGGCTTGTTGGTCAGCACGGCCATCTTCGCCGGCAGCTGCTGCTGGAAGATACCAAGTTGTTCGATCACACCCGGGTACACGCGAGTGTGATCGAGCTTGTGATCCCGGTAGTACGCCAGGAAGGTTTCGAGTGCGGCAGGAGCGAGCGAAGCGTCCGCGCCTGCAGCAGCCAGCGCTCGCTGGACCAGCATGCCCGCGCCGTCGCCGATATACGACGCGATGCGGTCCTCGTGCTGCGATGGCAAACTAAACTGCAGCAGGGTCGCATTGACTGCTTCCACCAGGTCTCTGCGCGAGTCAATCAGCGTTCCGTCCAGGTCGAAGACCAGCAGGCGGAGCTGGGCGGCAGGCAGAGGGCGTAGGACTCGGAGCATCTTTCGATTCTACAAGCCAGCCTCTGCGCCACTGTCCCGCATAGCATCAGCGGATGTGAATGTTGCCGGAACCGGTTGTTGCCCGCACCAGCGCCCCTCCGCCACTCACATCACCCATGACGTGCTGCTTGCCGCTGCTGCTGGCCTGCTTGAAGTTGCCGCCCTGGTACGCAATGTCGCCCGACCCGGTCGTGGCGTTCAGCGACATGGCCGCGCTGTTGGTGTCGAGTGTGATGTCGCCCGAACCACTCTCGAGCTTCCAGGCGGAAAGGGGCTTGCCCGTGACCTGCAGGTTGCCCGATCCGGTATGGGCCCAGAGGCCGCTTTGCACGTTCGTGAGGCGGATATCGCCCGATCCAGTCTGGGCCTTGACGTCACTGGCCGACAACATGGTGGCGGTCACATTGCCGGAGCCTGTTTCGAGCTGCACATGATCGCTCAGCCCGCTACCCTCCACGTTGCCGGAGCCGGTCTTCAGCTGCACCGGGCCGCCGTTGTCCTGCACCCTGAGGTCGCCAGAGCCCGAGTTGGCGCGCAGATCGGTCCCGCGAGGCGTCGTAATTTCATAGTCAATGCTGATGTTGCTGGCATGGAAATTGTGGCCCAGGCTGATGATGTTGCCCGCCTGGTTGATGGGCGGATTGCTGATGATCTGCTTGACACGCTCATCGGCTGAGCTGCCGCCGAACCAGCTGTTGCTGCTGTGCACGTGGGCGACGATATGCACGGAGTTGACCGGTCCGGGCGAGACATGGACGTTGCCCGACTCTGTGTCGATGCCAAGCAGGACCGGACCATTGACCTGCAGTGTCCGTTCAAATGTGCCATCTGCCGCCCATGCGGACGAGCACAGCAGCAGGACGGTGCCTGCGACCAGGGTGCAAGAGTGTGTCAGTTTCATCGCCGAAGCCTCCATGCGCATGTGCCGGGCTCAAACGGGTCCCGCATCCATCGCTCTGGACAAGGTACGCTCTGCGGCTGCACGAAGTTCCCGTGTTTGCGCGCCGCTGCCATCCCGGGCGGGGCCGAGCTACTCACGTACACTCAGGAACGATGCTGGGCGTGCTTCTATTCCGGCTGGCGGCGATCGCTGCCTTGATACTCGCGAACGGCTTTTTTGTTGCGGCGGAGTTCGCGCTGGTTTCGCTGCGCCGCAGCCGCCTGGACAGCCTGATCGCCGATGAGGTGCCAGGCGCACGTACGGTCGAGCGGCTGCAGGCGCGACTCGATGACTTTCTACCTGCCGTGCAGTTCGGCGTCACCCTGTGCTCCCTGGCGCTGGGCTGGATCGGCGAGCCGACGGTTGCCGGCGTGCTGTCGCCACTGCTGGGCCGCTTCGCCCATGCTTCACTCTATGCGCACCTGCTGAGTGCTTTTGTCGCGTTCCTGTGCATCACCTACTTCCACGTGCTGCTGGGCGAGCTGGTGCCCAAATCGCTGGCCCTGCGCCGGGGTGAGCAGCTGGCCATCGCGGTAGCCGGGCCCATGCTTGCCTTCATGAGCCTGACCCGGCCCGCGGTGATCCTGCTTAACCGCTCGGCCGCGGCCGTGCTGCGGCTGTTCAACACGGCGGCCTCCCGGCACCATGGGTCGTTGCACTCGCCGGATGAGCTGAAGCTGATTGCCACCGCGGCGCGCGAAGGCGGCATGCTGCCCGCGTTCCAGGAGGCACTGATCCATCGCGCGCTCGAGGGCGGCGACATCCCGACCCGCGAAATCATGACGCCGCGCCAACGCATCGTGTCGCTGCCCGCCTCCATGCCGGTTGAGCAGGCCAGCGCCCGCATCGTGGAAGAAATGCACTCGCGCGTTCCCGTGTATGACCCGCTGCGCGGTCCTGAGGCGATCATTGGGGTGGTGTACGCCAAGGATATTGCGAGGCTGATGCATTTTCTTGCTGTCTCCCCG
>CAXTEW010000285.1:0-3492 GCA_964243175.1 uncultured Acidobacteriaceae bacterium | reverse complement strand
TCACGTCGGAGCGGGAGCACGGAAGCTGGAAGAGCTTGATGCTTTAGTGGAACAGTACGGTGAGCGCATAAGCCCGGTGAGATTGGACGTTCGCGACGAAGGCTCGGCAAAAGCCGCTGTGCAGAGAGCTGTGAGTGTGTATGGGCAGCTGGACGTGCTGGTGAACAACGCTGGCTACCAATATAATGCTCCGTTTGAACAGATCACATCTGAGGCGTTCCGCGATGTGATCGAGACCTGCCTGTTCGGCGTGGTATTTACAACTCGTGCAGCACTGCCGGTAATGCGCAAGCAGAAGAGCGGGCACATATTCCAGGTGTCGTCAATCGGAGGGCGCATAACGATACCGGGCAACTCTCCATATCACGCGGCGAAATGGGCGGTGGGCGGCTTCAGCGACTCGCTCGCGGACGAGGTTGCTCCCTTTGGCGTCAAGGTATGCACTCTGGAGCCGGGCGGCATTCAAACAAACTTCAAGCAAAGGGCGAGCGAGAAATTGCCGGAGCTGCTGCCGGAGTACGAGTCGTCGGTCGGTCCGATCTACAAGATGATGGCTGCTAAGTACGGCAACTCGGCAAGCGATCCGAAGAAGATCGCCGACGTGGTGGTGACGCTGTCCAACACGGAGGATGTCCCGAAGCGACTGACCCTCGGCAGGGATGCGGAGACTTACGTGAAGCAGGGCGAGACGGCACGTGCGGAGGAGGCGGCTAAGTATCGCGACCTGACGCTATCGACGGAGTTTTCGGAGGAGCCGGAAATTCCCCGCTTGTGAAGCGCTAAGGAGTGGGCTGGGCACCCCGGTGTCAGACATTCTTTTGAGGAGTATGAAAATCTGTGGCTCGGCGTCCCTCAAGAACCCCTCAGATTGCAAGTGGCTCAGACATTTGCGACGCTGATCAGCGTTGGAACCTCGCGCCGATTAAAGCGGATCCTGAACCACGCCCGCCCACGTCGTCGCCTGGTCTCTCTGGCAACGCGCGCACCAGGCTATCACACAACGCTCACATCCGAAACGAAATCAGCAACTGTAATGCTAACCCGACTGCGTCAGCCTACCAACAGATCGCATGCTCCCACACCTAGCCGGCTGCAGGCGCATGCTAGCCGTACCAGGCCAGTGCTGCCCTGGCACGTACACCAGCCTTGTCCATCACGCTCATCTGTCCGTCACTTACCCGGCGTGCTTGTACCCGATTGAGCTTTTGGCGAGCTTGTTGCGGAACAGTCCGTCGGCAACTTGCTTCTGTTCGCTGGAGAACGTGGCGTAAAGCGCCTGGAACGCGTCGGCGACCCTCTGCATGTTGGCCGCATGAACCTGGGCCACGTGCGCGAAGGATTGCATGTTGTCCGACGCAGTCATCGTATCGAGCTTTGCGCCGCGATCGCTGAAGGCCTGGCCGATATCGGCGGCATCGCTGCGGGTTACCTCGGTGAAGCGGTCCCATTGCGGTTGCTGCGCTGGTGTGATCTGCAGCTGGTCGTGCAACTGCTTATTGTGCTGTTCTACTTTGGCGGCGATGTCGGGCGGCAGGGTGGGCGAGGAGGCCGACAGTGGCGCGGCAGTGTTGCCGATGGAGGCGATTTGTGGCGCCGCCGCCTTGGCAGGCTGACTTAACGCCGAGACGCAAGCCAGCGAGAGCGTTAGGAGGACGATGCTCCGAGATGTTAGCCTGCTCATTTGAAACTCTCCTCCAATGTCGTGGCGGGATACGAACCTATCATCAGTAAGGGTAGTACACGCCGGGCGGCGCCGCATACACGGCAGGCGGCGGTGACGGGTAGTAGACCGGCGGCGGAGCGTAGTAAGGGCGCGCCACCGTGCCACCCAGCGCAGCACCGACGCCCAGCCCCAACAGAGCGCCGCCGACAAAGGCACCGCCACCTCCGCCGCGGTAGCCGTTCCCGCCCCGGTAATCGCCACCGTGGTATCCATGGCCACCGCGATAACCTCCACCGTGGAAACCGCGGTGCTGTGCGGCAGCCTCGGCCAGCGGCAGCATCGTCAAGGCTGTTGCAAGCAGCAGGCAAGCGGCGCGCGACCTGGTCGTTGTCATGAGAGTCCTATCCTCAAGCTACGCCGTTCTGGCGATTTCCGAAGGGTTGAAGCTGATATGAGACTGGGTCGAGTTGCACCAGCGTGTTCACTTCCATGGGGATTTGGCCTCCGATGCTTGCCGGTCTCACAACCGGCTGATGAGCTGACGGCACGATCATTCATGGCTTGTCACTGCGGCTGACAAATACTTAGTCTTCTACGCCGGGGTAGGGCAGGTTCGGAAACTACTCATGGTCCGGTAGGAACCTTTCAGCGTGCGCCCCTTGAAAATGGCACTCCTCATAGCATCGAACGAACTTCGATGAGTAGATTCCGAAGGTGGTAATTTCCCAACGATGAGCCCACAGTTTTATGTCGGGGCTGGTCGGCTACAGCCTGGCTCAGCTATAAATGCCGCAAATGCGTAGTTCAACTCGCTGCGCTTTATCTCCAACAAACGACTGCAACAAGGACACCTCAAGATGAACGTGTTTCGTAACTGGATACTTGGCTGTGGTCTCTTGGGGGGTATGCTCATAGCAGCCCCGATCTTGACTGCAAGCCCAGCGCTCGCTGGTGCTGACCAGCAGGCGGACGTAGACCATGCTGTCGGCACGCTTCAGGATCTTCATCATGACAAGGAGTTCGGCTCTGCTCGTCAGCTCATGCGGACTGCACGAGCCGTCTTGATTGCCCCCCGCATCTTCAAGGCAGGCTTCGTTTTTGGAGGCGAGGGTGGCGCGGCTATGCTTATGGTCCGTGGCGCACACGGTTGGAGCGATCCAGCCTTCTACACGATCGGTTCATTCACATTTGGCGCACAGATCGGTGCCCAAGAGAGTGAAATGATCATCTTTATACAATCCGACAAAGCACTGCAGGCCGTCATGCAGAACCGGTTCAAGGTGGGTGCGGACGCTGGGCTTGCCTTGGCTACTCTTGGCTCAGAGGTGGAAGGTGCGACCACGTCTAATGTTGGAGCCGACCTCATCAGTTGGTCGTCTTCGGCCGGGGTCTATGCCGGCGTGACACTAAACGGCTCATTGATCGAGCCAAAGCTTGAGGCTGACGCCAGCTATTATGGGCGGCCTGTCACGACGGCCGATATCGTCTTGCGCCGGTCCGTGTCCAACTCAGGCGCCAGCCCTCTGCGTCGAGCCCTCGCCCAGTTCGACTAATCGAAAGGTGCCATTCCGATCGGGCATCAACCACTCAGTGAGCGCCGGGCTAGGATGTTCAAGCCGTCAGGGCGCAGCACACTCTTGGGCGTGACGTGGCGATAAAGTGTCTGCCGCGTTACGCCCAACTCGGCGCATAGCTTCAGCGACCCGCAATCATCGGCGGGCCGTGCCCGAGATCATTACACTGGGTTTTGTGGGGCCTGGCCAGCGTGCTGCAGGTGTGGACATCGGGTAATCGCGGCGGGGGCATAGGTCCTCCATGATGCTGCGATC
>CAXTEW010000284.1:0-3515 GCA_964243175.1 uncultured Acidobacteriaceae bacterium | reverse complement strand
GGTGGCTCTCGTGAGCTTTTCGATCTGCGTGATTTTGGAGCGGCGGAGGACTCGGGCCGCGACCAAGAGAGCCCATCCCGGTAGGGGATCGCTGGTCGCCTTGCTGCCAGGCAGAGGCCACTGGAACGCGAGAGCGTTGCGGCGATTGTCGAGGCTGATTCCGGAGCCCATTCCTGCGTACGAAGAGGCTTGCTCCGTGGATAGGTGAGCGAGACTGAGCGGGTGAAAGCTTATAACTGCTTGCGCTGTCTCGCCATGTTGCTGCTTTGTGCTTTCTGCGGTGCTTTCGCAAGTGGCAGGGTTGGGGCGCAAAGGACTGTTTGGCAGCCCTCGCACGGTCATACGCAGGTACCGATATGGCCGGGTGCGATCCCGGGTGCGGTCCCCGATGCGCAGCCCGTTGCAGGGCCGGAGTATGCGGAAACGACACCAGATGCGAAGGACTTCGTCGCGGGCAGGCCCTGGATCGCAGTGGGACAAGTTGCGCGGCCTACGATGACCGTGTATTCGCCGATAGCGCACGATACGGGCGCTGCCATCGTGGTCTTTCCGGGAGGCGGCTACTCTGTTCTGGCAATGGATCTTGAAGGGACCGAGGTCTGCGACTGGCTTACCTCGCGAGGAATCACGTGCGTGCTGCTGAAGTACCGGGTGCCTGATTCAGGTCCGGCCTACCACGACGATTGCCAGTGCAATATCGATCCGAAAGCACCCACAGCGCTTGAGGACGCACAAAGGACGGTCGGGCTTGTGCGCTTCCATGCAGCGGAGTGGCACATCGATCCGCACAAGATCGGTGTGCTGAGATTCTCAGCAGGCGGGCATATGGTGGCTACCATCAGTACGCACTTCAAGGTGCGTGCCTACGCCCATGTGGATGCCGCCGATGATGTGAGCTGCCGGCCGGACGTTGCGGCTGCGATTTACCCGGGACACTTGCGGGAGAACACTACGAAAGAGTTCGACTTGAATCCGGAGATCGCTGTCACCGCCCGGACACCACCCACATTCCTGCTGCAAGCGGAGGATGATCACGTGGACGGCGTGAAGCAGTCACTCGTGTATTTTATTGCGCTGAAGAACGCAGGGGTGCCGGTGGAGATGCACCTGTACGCGCAGGGTGGGCATGCCTTTGGACTGCGGCGTACGAAGTTTCCGATCACGGGCTGGCCACAGCTGCTTGAGACCTGGCTGAGAACTACCGGGATGATTCCGTAGATACCAAGGAGCAGGCGCTGATGCGTAGGGCTGGCCTGGAGATAGTTACGACCAGGCGCCACGAGACAGTCACAGGTGTTGGTTGGCGAGCGCGCCTGGCGAACACTTAGCCTGACTTCGGGGCGAGGCCCATGTGCGCGCTTGTAATCGCTATTCGAAGGCTGCGGGATCCAGATTCATTCCGGCTGCCTAGCTCTTGTCGCCAGCCCTTCCCGGCTCGAAGTTGGCGCTGTCCAGACAAACAAAATGAACTGTCTCTGCTCGCCCCTCCTCTTCCTCGCTGCCCTGACTGTCCCGAGTGCTGCCGCGTCAATGACGGAAACGCTATCTGGGCTTCAGCCGGGCTTCACGTTGCCTCTCTAGACTGGGAGACGATGACCAATACGCGATGAGGCTGCGAAGGACGACAGGGGATAGACCCACGGGCTTGTTGAGGGATTCCGAGCCTGCGCTGGCGGCGGTGGGACCTTATCGTGCGTGGCGGCAGCGGCCTGGCACAGTGGCGGCGCTCGGGGCCCTGGCGCTGGGCTGCATGGTGCACGATGCCGCGGCACAGGAGCCGGTTCGCATAGCCGCGGGGGTGCCGCTGCAGGTGGCGGTCACGCACACGGCCGCGATGCGGGTGGGCGCGCGGGTGGACGGCGTATTGACGGCGCCGGTCTGGGTATATGACCGGCTGGTGTTGCCGGCAGGGGTACGGGTCGAAGGGGTCGTGGTGGCGCTCGAGCCTGTCGCGCCCGAGGAGCGGCTGCGTGCGCGATTGAATGGCGATGTGACGCCGCTGCATGCGGCCGTGGTGAACTTCAACATGGTTCAGCTGGGCAGCAGGGCTGTGCCGCTCGACAGCGAAGGCCGGATGCGGCAGATCCAGATTGTGCGCTTCGTGGCGAGGCCGAAGACGTCGGTTTTCGGGCAGCTGGTGGGCTTTGGCAAGGAACGGTTTGGCTCGACGCGCACAGAGCTGACGGCGCCAGGCAAGCGGGATCGCCTGCTGCGGCTGGTCTATGGGCAGCTGCCGTACCATCCGCAGCGGATCTGGCGCGGTGCGGATTTCGTGGCCGACCTGGTGCGGCCTGCTTCGGTCGAGATGGCGGAGGAGAAAGCGGCTGCGCGGATCGAGGACGCGGCCCTGGTGGGCAGTCTCCCGGCGCAGGCCTCGGTGAAAGCGCGGCTGGTGTCTTCCGTCGACTCGGACCACGCGGCAAAAGGAGACGTGGTGACCGCCGTGGTCACGGAGCCGGTGTTTCTGGCAGGGGCGGGAGCAGGCGCTGGCGGTGCGAAACGACTGGTGCTGCCCGAAGGCACAGCGCTGCAAGGCACGGTGACCGGCGTGAAGGCGTCGCGGAGCTTTGGCCGGAATGGGCAGCTGCGGTTCGCGTTTCGCACGGTGGAGCGCCCGGATGAACCGGCACAGAAGGTGTATGGCACGCTGACGGGCGCGAGCGGCAGCGCAGAGCAGAACCTGGTCGTCGATGCCGAGGGGAATGTAAAGGCGCAGCCGGACAAGGGGCGGTTTGCCGCGCCGCTGCTGCTGGCGGCTCTCGCGGCGGGTGGCCATGATGATGACGGCGGGCTGGGCCGGCAGGTGGTTGCGGCCAACGGGCTCGGACTGGTGGCGCGGGTGCTGGCGCTGACCCTGAACAACCGGAATGTGGCCTCGGGCTTTGGCGCGTATGGTTTTGCCAAGTCGGTTTACTTCCGGTTTATCGAGCGGGGGCACCCGGTAACGTTTCCCAAGGACACGCTGGTGGAAGTGCAGCTTTCTGGCAGGTAGACCGTCTGCGCGGCGGCGGCCACTGGCGTGGCATTTTCTCGTGGTGCTTGGGCTGCGAGGGAGGTGGTCCTCTCGTTGGTCGGAGTTTGCTTCTTTGTCTCGCGTGGTGCGAGAGAATGCCTCCGCGGGTCCTTCGGCTACGCTCACGATGACCGTCACGCGGGTAGGCGGGCTGAGTACACGTGTCACGAAGTGGCCGCCGGCCGTGCAGGCGGTCTGGCCGGCTGGGCTGGGCGCAGCGCGTAGAATATGCGTGAAGCGGGGTGCGGTTTGGCGGCTGAGCAGACAGTGTATGACGTGGCAATTGTGGGTGGTGGGCCGGCCGGCTACACGGCGGCGATTCGCGCGGGGCAGAACGGGCTGAAGGTCGCGCTGCTGGAGCGAGAGGACAAGCTGGGCGGCACGTGCCTGCACTGGGGCTGCATTCCAACGAAGGCGATGCTGTTCAACGCGGAAGTGTATGAGCTGGTGGAGCATGCGGCCGAGTACGGCATTGAGGGCGTTGGCAAGCCCACGCTGAACT
>CAXTEW010000283.1:0-3559 GCA_964243175.1 uncultured Acidobacteriaceae bacterium | reverse complement strand
CCATCGGGCGGACGGAAAGGTTGACGGGTAGACCGTGAAACTGGGGCAGGCGGGTAAGAAAGAGGAAGTGTACAAAGACGGCGAAGAGAAAAGCACCCAGGCTCACAAGCACATCATTGAACATCATGAGCGCGGCCGCGGCCAGGGCAGGGCTGGTATGTTTGCGCGAAGAACTCAACGGGCGTACCGCGTCCGCAGGCAGGTGTGCTTCCTTGCTGCTGCCGCTCCGTCCTCGAACAAACTCTGAAGTGCCCATTTCGTCAGCAGCCCTTGGCGTACTTTCCTACCGAGGTGAGGGGCCAGACCCACGCGTGCCTTGCGGGAAGCGGTCCAATGAAGGAGCGGAAAACTTCGACAGTGTAGCGAGGAAAAAAGGCTGCTTCCGGGCGGCTGAGACCGCTTCGCATCTGCTCCGACTCTAACCGATAAAGCCTCGCGGCCCGTTGCCTTTCTATACACGCTTAACAAACTAAAGGTACCCGGACTATCCTCTTTCCCTGATCTTCTCGTAGAGCCTCGACTCGCCAGGCAGATCGCACGTCTCCAGGCGAGCAGCTATGGCCGCTCTATTCTCCCACCCTGCCGTTGCCCCGGGGTAGGTCACAAGCTGGGCATTGGTAACCACCGTGTAACCAGTAAGTCAGCAAATAAGACTACAAAAGCGCTTCTCGGGTAGCCTGGTCTAGCCGCCACGCCGCTCGCGCTGCGGCGAGGTTCAGGAGCCCGTCCACCATGTCCACTCCCACAATCCACACCTCTTATCGCGAGGCGCTGGACGCGTTGCTTCGCGAGCAGGCCCGGCCGGCCGAAAAGTATGGCCATCAACCACGTCTGTACGCGCTAACCCGCCTTGTCGGAGAAGGTATCGCGTATGACGACGATATTGTCTACGCGGCTGCGTATCTGCATGACCTGGGTGTCTTCGTTGGTCATCGGCCGGAAGAGCCCATGCTCCTGGCCAGGTGGGACCATGTGCAGTACGCGGTGGAGGCAGCGCCGGAGCTGCTGCGGACTGTTCACTTTCCCGAAGAAAAGATTGCCGCCGTACTGGAGGTGATTCGCACCCACCAGCCACGGGATACCCCGCAATCCCCGGAAGCTACCGTGCTGCGCGATGCGGACATCCTGGAGCAACTGGGCGCGATCGGCATCCTGAGGGCGGCGGCCAAGGTGGGCCGGGACACCCGCTACGCCACCTTCACTTCTGTTGCTGCCTTCCTGGAGCGCAATCTAAAGGAGCTGCCGGATGCGATGGTGTTGCCAGCAACGAAGAGGCTCGCCGCGCCGAAGATTGCGCTGCTTCGCGCATTCCTGGCCGGGATCGAGGCGGAAGCCCATGGCTGCCTTTTCTAAGCGCGCCGCCCGGGCGCTGACAACGTGAGCCGCGCTGGCGTCAGAGAGCCGCCGGTCCGACGCTTGCAGCGAGTTCCTCGGCGACCCTGACATACAGCTCGACCGCATCCCAGAGCTCCTGCTTGCGGATGCGTTCATCCGGCGTATGCGCGACGTGAATCGAACCAGGGCCTAGCAGCAGCGGCTCACCCCAGGCGGTCAGTGCCGGTATATCGGTGGTGAAGGCAGCGATCATGGTGGGTAGCCCGGCAATGGCGCGCAGGCGAACAAAGGGGATCTCGAGTGTAAAGTCGACCTCTGCGTAGGGTGCCGCTGCTGCCTGGAGCGCCGCCCTGGTCTCGTCAGAAGGCCCGACCAGCCGGACCAGCACCTGCGCGGAGGCATGGTCGGCGATCACGTTGGGCGCGCGCCCGCCTTCAAGCAGACCTATGTTCAGCGTGCTCGGCCCAACGTCTTCGGTGGTCGGCAGCGCTACGCGCAGCACCGCATCCAGTGCCCGCACCAGCTTGTGGATGGCACTACCTCCCAGTTCCGGATAGGCGGAGTGCGCCATGGTGCCGGTTGCGGTGATTGCACCACGCAGCGCCCCTTTCGAAGCAAGCGCCAGCCGGTTGTCTGTTGGTTCTCCATTGATGAGGAAGCGGCTGCCCTTCGGCTGCTGATTGGCAATCTTCGCGCCCGCCGAATCTCGCTCTTCACCCACCACAAACAGCAGGGCCACCGGCACGTGACGCTCACGCAGCTGCCCGGCGGCCAGGATCATCGCCACGATGATGCCCTTGGCGTCGCAGGCGCCACGCCCGTACACGAACTCCTCGTCCTCGCTGCTGCCGATCCACGGCGGCACGGTGTCCATGTGGGTGGAAAGCACAACCACCGGCGCCCCCGCCTGGCCTGCGGCGTAAACATTCAACCGGGCATCGCAGATGGTGGAGTTTGCTGGCTGCGGTACGGGTGTTGTCTCGACAACAAAGCCACACCCACGAAGGTGCTCAGCCAGAAAGAGTCCAACAGCCTCTTCATGGAAGGTCGTCGAATCCATATCCATCAAGCGACGCAGCAGCGCGATCGCATCCTGTTTCTGCTTTGTTTCCACGCCCACCAGCATATCGCAGCGTTTCCGCCTCACGCCTGCGAGACCGGCGCAGGCCCTACAATATAGGTGTGACCACACACGATCATCCTGCCTCTCGGCCGCGTGCAGGCGTTTCCGGCAGAATCGACGAGCTGCGAGGACCGGCAGGGTTTCTCGAAGCAGTGCTCAACCCTGGCGACGCGGCGGCGCCTGCGACCGTGCTGCTGTGCCACCCGCATCCCCTGTACGGCGGCACCCTGCACAACAAGGTCGTGTACCACGCGATGAAGACCTTTACCAGCCTGGGCCTGCCGGTTCTGCGCTTCAACTTTCGTGGAGCGGGTCGCAGCGAGGGCGTCCACGATGCCGGCCAGGGCGAGCAGCAGGATGTGCGCGCCGGGCTTGACTGGCTGGCCGCCGCCTACCCTTTGCCGATCATCGCCGCGGGCTTCTCCTTCGGTGCCCACCTGGCCCTGCGTGTCGGCTGCGCCGATGCGCGGGTCTGCAGTCTTGTGTCGCTGGGCACGCCGATCGCTGCAGCCGATCGTCTCTACACCTACGACTTCCTGCGCGACTGCACCAAGGCCAAGCTCTTCCTCAGCGGCACAGTCGACCCGTTCGGCCCCGTCGACCAGGTGGAAGCCGCGCTGGCCGACGTACCTGGGAAACAGTCGAGCTGGATCCCGGATGCAGATCACTTCTTCACTGGCAGGCTGGACCAGATGCAGCAGGTGCTGCGCGCCTGGACGGCCACCCTGCTGCCGACCCTCGCCGCCCAGCCTGCGAGCTCCGGGAGGCGCCTGTGAGCGCTGCTGCATTCGCGTCTGCTGAGCAGCGACTCTCCCTGCTTCGTACCGACGCCCTTAGCATCTTCACAACTGCCCTGCGCAGCTGCGACATCGACGATGCTCTGGAAAGACACTTGAGCTTCGAGGGCAAGGTCATGCGGCGTCAGCCGTCTCCGCTCCTGCCGCCTATCGAGCAGTCGCTTGCCAACGTCAAGAAGGTACAGGTGATCGCGATCGGCAAGGCCGCCGTGCCCATGCTGGATGCGCTGATCAAGAGGCTGCCTTCGCACTTTCGGGTGGACGGTGTCTGCTCGTCTCCGGAAGCACCCGCGAAGCGCCATCG
>CAXTEW010000282.1:0-3571 GCA_964243175.1 uncultured Acidobacteriaceae bacterium | reverse complement strand
ATGGGGAAATCTTCGACCAGAACATGCTGTCCGCCGCCCACCGCGAGCTGCCCATGGGCTCCCTGCTGCGCGTCACCAACCTCCGCAATGGCGCGAGCTCGATCATGCGGGTCACCGATCGCGGCCCCTTTGTTCCGGGCCGCGTGCTCGATCTATCGGTAGCCTCAGCCAAGGCGATTGGTGTCTGGGCGCCGGGCACCGCGACCGTCCAGATTGAGGTCTTCGCCGCGCCCAAGCCGATCGCCGAGGGCGGCCGCTGGTGTGTGCAGATCGGCGCCTTTCACGATGAAGCAAAAGCGTTTGCGCTCGAGCATAGCCTGCAGCGTCGCTACACGACGGCGAACGTGATCGAATTCACCGGGCCCACCGGCCACTGGGTGCGCATCCGCCCAGCCGGCGACGACAAGGCCCATGCCCAGGAGATCGCCAGCACCCTGCAGCCCGAAGAAGGCGCCCCCTACCTGACGCGCCTCGACTGATGGCCGGGCTACTCCTTCCGGCTTTCTAATCACTATCGTGCCGAGTATCGGGGGAAGTTAGCTAGATGACCATCAGCACCGGCGCACCGATAGCATCTCTGCACGCAGGCGGGGCAGGAAGAAACGATGGGGGAAACGCATCCAGTACTTATCGAAGCACCAATGCCGATACGCACGCCACGGTTGCTGATACGGCCCAAGCAGCAAGGCGACGGAGCCGCAACTGCGGCTGCAGTCGCCGAGACGTGGGACGACCTGCACCGATGGATGGCATGGGCAGAAAAGCTGGAGGAGAACACTGCGGAACAGCAAGAAATTCGCACCCGCAAGGTCATGGCCATGTTTCTTCTTCGCGAAGAGTTCAACCTCGTCGGGATCGAGATTCGCAGTGGCCAGCCGGTGATCTGGTGTGGTTTTCACAGCATGGATTGGGGTAGTCACCAGTGCGAGACAGGATTCTGGGTGCGCAAAAGTGCGCAGGGCCGGGGCTTCGCGACAGAGTCGACGAACGCGCTGCTGCGGTATGCCTTCGAAGCGCTCAGCATGCGCCGCGTAAGTATCACGCATGCCGGCGGCAACCAGGCGAGCCGTCGAGTGATTGAGAAACTCGGCTTCACTCCGGAAGGAGTGCAGCGTGGGGCGAACATTCTCCCCGGAGGTCGGGTCGCTGACAAACACCTTTATGCGCGGTTTGGCACGGCCGGCTTACCCCCATTGGACGTGCGATGGTGCGTGCCTTGAAGTGAACTGTCCACCGGCGACAAGCATTGCTTGCCACAGGCGAGTTGGCGGCAGTGCAAGGTCAGGCGCGAGCAGGATAAGAAGCTTCTTTACTGCTGGCAGAACAGCGCGGGATCTTCCACGTTTACTCCCGCTCAAGCGCTAAATAGATATGTAGCCGTGGCAGATCGCGAAGAGTGAAACGCCCGCGACGATGATCCATAGCGTGATGCCCTGGATCATCGGCTTGACCCCGACCTTCTGCAGCGTGTGCTTCGAAAGGCTGGTGCCGATCAGGAACAGGGTCGCCACCAGGCCTGACTTGCCCAGGGTGTGCAGCGCGCCATACTGCGCGGCGAAGTGCGGGAGATAGGTGCTGGCGGCAGCAGCGAGACAGAACAGAAAGATGAACCACGGGACTGTGACTTTCGCGCGCGGCTTTGCGGATGACACATGACGCCACTGGCCGCCTTTCTCGCGAACAGCCAGCTGCGCCATGAAAGCGGCGGTCAGCAGGGACACAGGAACGATCCAGAGTGCGCGTGCGAGCTTGACCGTGGTGCCGACGGCCAGTGCCTGGTTGCCGTACTTTGCGGCCGCGCCGACTACAGAACTGGTGTCGTGAATAGCCAGCGCCGCCCACAATCCAAACTCGTTCTGACTGAGGTGAAACGCCGCGCCGACGGCAGGAAAAATCAGCAGCGCGACCGAGTTGAGCAGAAATACGGTGCCCATGGCGATGCTGATCTCTTCCTCGCTCGCCTCGTTGATGGGCGCAATCGCCGCGATGGCGCTGCCGCCGCAGATTGCCGTACCGGAGGTGATCAGGAACGAAGCCTTGCCGCCGATCTTAAGAAGCCTGCCCAGGAGCAGCCCGACCACCATGGCAAAGCAGATGCCGATGGCAGTGTAGAGAAACCCGGAACGGCCGGCGTGGATGACCTCGCGCAGGTTCATGCCGAAGCCGAGCGCGACGACGGAGGCCTGCAGCAGCAGCTTCGCCAGTGCGCTGCTTTCGGCACGGTAGGGGTGATCGACCGCGAAGCCGAACGCGATACCGCCCACCAGCGCGACGGGCGGTGAGACGATGCCGCTGGCGGCGAGCAGGAGACCGAGAAAGAAAATGGTCTTGCTGTCGATCCGCTTCTTGCGGGCGAGATGAGGAACTGCCACCACTTGTGTCGCCACGAAATTACCTCGTAGTGCAAGCTTCGGCGAATCCCGCGGGCGTGTCCAAGCAGTAATTCTTATGCCGTATAAGGGCGCTGCGTCGCTGTGTGTGCCAGGGGTAAGCAGCCGTCTTGTGTGCGCGCGTTGTGGCTGCGTGTGCGCGCAACGACGAAAGCAAGGCGTGAAGCAGATCCTTCGGCTTTGCTCAGGATGACGCCGGCTGGGCTTCGCTCAGGCTGATGCCGATTGAGCTTCGTTCAGGATGACGCCGCAAATGAGCTTTGCTCAGAATGACCCCCGGGTGAGCTTTGCTCAGGCTGACGCCGAGTGAGCTTCGCAGGGGATGCCCAACACGCTTCGCAAGAGATGACGCACTGCACGGGGGACTCATGGAACCGGCTGCGGCGACCGCGCGGCGACCGCTATGCTGAAGCCATGCTCCTCAGCATCCCCTTCGCCGCCGTGCTGCAGGCGCCCGCCGGCCCGGCCTACACCCTGCCGCCTGCGCTGCTTGCGAAAGCGCGCGCGCTCGAGCACCTGCATACCGCGCTGTACTTCGGCGGCACCGCGTGGGAGTTGCTGGCGCTGGCGCTGCTGCTGCACTGGCGGGCCGGCGCGAGGCTCGCCGCATGGGCTGCGCGGTTCACCACCAGGCGCGGCGGCGGCCCCTTTTCCTCGCGGCCCCTGCTGCAGGGCTTCGTGCTCGCTCCCGTGTGGCTCCTCCTCCTGGCGCTGATCGCCATCCCCGGCGAGCTGCTCGCGCATGCTGCTTCTCTGCGTTACGGACTATCGATCGAGCGCTGGCCAGCCTGGTGGCTTGACTGGCTGGAAAGCGAAATCGGCACCCTGGTGATCGGGACGCTTGTGCTTTCAACCGCGTTCGCCCTGCTCCGCTGGAGCCCGCGCCACTGGTGGCTGTGGTTCTGGGCGCTGCTGCAGCCATTCATCGTGCTTGGTGTCTTTCTCGCCCCGGTCGTCATCGATCCCATCTTCAACCACTTCACGCCGTTGGCCGCGCAGGATCCGGCCCTGGTGGCCCGCCTCGAGCAGGTGGCAAAGCTCGGCGGACTCACCATCGCGCCCGATCGCATATTCGTCGAGGATGCAAGCCGCCGTGTCACCGGCATGAACGCCTACGTGACCGGCATCGGCAGCTCCAAGCGGATCGTTGTCTGGGACACGACCCTCGCGAAGGTGCCGAC
>CAXTEW010000281.1:0-3581 GCA_964243175.1 uncultured Acidobacteriaceae bacterium | reverse complement strand
ATGTGCTGGTGATCGTGCCTCGCTTTACTTACACGCTGACTGGTGGCGAGGCACGGTTCCCGGCTGCCCCGGACTGGGGTTCAATCGAGGCGAAGCTGCCGCCTGGTGCGGCGGGCACCTGGGTCAACGCGTTTACGGGAGCGGAGGTCGCCGCAACCAGCGCTACACTGCGACTGGCGGAGGTGCTGGCTGATTTCCCGGTAGCGGTCTTGACCAGGAAGTAGCCACTCCGGCAATGCTGAAGAAGCCGCCCAAGAGGGGCGGCTTCTTCTTTTCTCGGCACCAAAGACCATCCCATCCAAACACCGGGGTCATCCTGAGCGAAGCCGAAGGACCTGCGGTTGCCCTTCGCTTCAAGTAGAAGCTGCAGGCCATTTTCTCGGCCGTGCTAGGCCCCAGCTTCCGCTGCTGCCTTCGCGTCCTCTTCCTTGGCCCGCGCAATCTCCTCGTGTGCTGCGGCAGTACGATCGGTCAGGTCGGTGACTGCGCGGAGTTTCTCTGCCCTTTCCTTTGTCAGCGAAGCCTGCTCAAACCGCCAGCTCCAGTTCCCGGTCGCGGCGGATGGCACATTCATCCGGCCTTCTGACCCGACGCCCACAATATCCTGCACGGGGAACAGGCACAGGTCGGCTACGGATGTAGCTGCCGCCCGAATCAGCGCCCACACCGGGCCATCCGCACCGGGGTTCAGGTAGGTTGCGACCGCTTCCTTTTCCTCTGCGGTAGCGCCGTTCTCCCACCACCCCTGGGTGGTGTCGTTGTCATGGGTGCCGGTATATACCACCGTGTTCGGCTCAAAGCGATGGGGCAGGTAACTGTGCGCGCCGCGGTTACCGAAGCCGAACTGCAGGATGCGCATACCCGGCAGCTCGAAAGCCTTTCTCAACCCATCGACCTCTTCCGTGATCACGCCCAGGTCCTCCGCGATAAACGGCAGCTTACCCAGCTCCTCCTGCAGCCTGCTGAAGAGTGCATGGCCGGGCGCCTTTACCCACTTGCCATGCACCGCTGTCTCGTCGTCACCGGGGATTGCCCAGTAGGCTTCAAATCCGCGGAAATGGTCCAGACGGATCATGTCGTATAACTCGGTCGCGCGCCGTATGCGGTTGACCCACCAGCCAAAACCCTGTTCCGCCAGCACATCCCAGCGGTACAGAGGATTGCCCCAGCGCTGGCCTGTCTCGCTGAAGTAATCAGGAGGTACGCCTGCCACACGCGCCGGTGTTGAGTCTTCGCGCAGCTCGAATATTTCCGGATGGGTCCATACGTCGGCGGAGTCGAAAGAAACGAAGATGGCAATGTCGCCCATCAACTGGATCCCACGCTCACGGCAGTACGCATGCAGGTGCGACCACTGCTCGTCGAAAGCGAACTGGATTGCTTTCTCGACCGCAAGCTCCTGCGCATGGCTTTGGCGGAATTCCTCCATCGCTCCCGCTTCGCGATGCGCCATGGCTTTCGGCCACTCGGTCCACAACGCATTTCCATTTTCCCGGCGCAGTACGACGAAGGCCACATAGTCGTCAAGCCACGAGGCTTTGTCCGTGCAGAACTTCTCGAAGCGCGCCCACTGCTCGCCGGGGCGCTGCTCCAGGAAGTGTGCCGCAGCCTGCTGCAGCGGGGGCAGCTTCTTCTCGATCACGGAATCAAAGTCAACTGCTCCTGCAGCGCCTGGCAGGGCGGCAGCGTGCAGCTGTTCTGCTGTCAGCCAACCCCAGTCCCGCAGCACCTCCATGCTCACCAGCAGCGGATTGACCGCCATCGCTGAGAGCGCAGCGTAGGGCGAATTGCCGTAACCCACCGGGTTCAGGGGCAGCACCTGCCAGATCCGCTGCCCTGCTGCATGCAGGAAGCTGGCGAACTCGTAAGCGGCCGGGCCCAGGTCACCGATACCACCGAGTGAAGGCAGGGAAGAGATATGAAGCAGTAGTCCGGAGGCACGTTCAAAAGGCATGGATCATCCAGTCGATGGCAGAAAGAAGCCCGCCGCTTGGGGAGATTCCCTTTACGGCGGGCATGTTGCCTTGCATACAGAGGCTTCAGGCAGACTAGGACTAACTACCCTGCTGGCCTGGCATCGGCGGCGCGGTCGTGGCCTGCCGGCTCATGACGATGCGTTTGTCCTTCTGGTATTGCTCGGTCAGGTTGCTGACAAACACGGCGAAGGATTCTTCACGACTCTGATCAAGCAGTGATTCCTTGGCCGGTCCCAGGTGCTGTGCAATGTCCTGCGCTGAGGGCTCCTGCTTGTCGTCAAGCCGGGCCACCACACCGGTCCGCTCGCCGCGTATGGGTCCGCTGATCTGTCCGGGGGCCAGGGTAAACAGCTCTGGGGCCGTCGTCGCCAGGGCGCCAAGGTCGGGAACCTGGCCGCTGCGATCTACCAGGTCACTGGTCTTGATAGTCGCCCCGACTTCCTGCGCCGCCTTGGCCAGGTCATGTTCCGCATGCGCCTTGTCAGCCAGCTGGGTTGTTTTCTGCTCCAGCAGCACCGGGGTCTGCTGGGTTCGGTAGTCGGCCAGGATGTGGTCACGGTACGTGGCGAAGTCCGGCGCATGGGCTGCACGCGTGTCGAGCACCTGGAACACAGCAGAGCCATCACCGGTGCTGGCGGTCTGCGGGGCCGCCCCTTTTGCTGTTCCAAAAGCCGCGGTCAGCAGTTTGGACGCGTCTGCGACACCAGGCACAACACCATCCTGCTGCACGTAGTCCGACGTCTGCAGCTGCAGGTGATGTGCTGTGGCCGTGGCCTGCAGGCCATTCTTCCGGGCTTCCTGTGAGAGCTGCGCGGCAAATGCCTGCTGCGCAGCCTGTTCTTTCTGCTGCGTCAGCGCGGCGAGGATCTGGGGCTTTACTTCATCAAAGGGCCGCGTGTGCGCCGTCTGCTTCTCTTCCGTCTGGATGATGTGGTAGCCAAACTGCGTCTTCACCAGGTCCGAGATCTGGCCCGGCTGCTGAGCAAAGGCCGTCTGCTCGAAAGCCGGCACCGTCACGCCCTTCTTGATAAATCCGAGCTCGCCGCCGCTGGCCTTCGAACCCGGATCGTCCGAGTTCTTTGTTGCCAGTTCGGCGAAGTTGCCGCCATGGTGCAGTTGGTCGAGGATTCCCTGCGCTTTCGCCCTGGCCGCGGCATCCTCTGCCGGGGAGCCTACCTTGATCAGGATATGGCGCACCCTGACCTGGTCATCCACCTTGTAATCGGCAGCATGGGCGTTGTAGTACGCCTGCTGTTCCGCATCGGTGACCTGCGGTGTACCGCCGGGCAGGCTGTCCGCGGAAAAAGCAATGTACTGGAGCTTGCGCGTCTCCGGGATGGCCGTCGCGTACAACATGCCGTGCGCCTTGAAAAAGCTCTGGAGCTCCCCATCCGTCGGGTTGATGGTCTTGGCTACATCGTCCGAGTTCAACACGGCGTAGGTGAACTTAATCTTGGTGGCCTGCTTCAGGTAATTGGTGCGCACCTGGGTGTCCGAAACGGCAACGCCACCCGTCACCAGGTCGCGCAGCCGCGCTTCTTCCAGCTCCTTCTTGATCTCTGCTTCGAACTGGTCGCGCGACATGCCGAAGTGGTCCTGGATCAG
>CAXTEW010000280.1:0-3594 GCA_964243175.1 uncultured Acidobacteriaceae bacterium | reverse complement strand
CCACCCACGTCGATAGTTGCCATGGCAGTGTTGACACCAACTATCGCAATCAGCGGGTAGCCAAGGTCTTTCCAGCCATCGAAGCCGCCCAGCAATGGCCGCACACGCGAAATACCCATCTTCCGAATCGCCAGCGCCATGCGCACGGCCGTTTCCTCGTTGGGGCAGGTGCAGAAGAGCACGACATCCCGGTCGCGTGGAATGGTCCCGCTCAGTTCCACAAGCCGGTCGGGCGTCATCACGACCGCTCCCGGCAGCGTTCGCGGATCAGGCAGGTAATCCAGGGGGTGACGCAGGTCGACGATGTACAGCGGCTCGCGATTCTCGAGCATACTGTACAGCGCTTCCGGTGACAGGCGGTCGGTACGGATCTCCTCCAGTGAACGCCGCCGCCGCACGACCCTGTAGGCAACGAAGCCGAGCAGCAGTAGAACAAACAAGCCGATGGCGAAGTGGCCGACAAGCGCCAGCGCATGTGGATGCTGCTTGAGTACATCGCCGAAGAAGCGCCCGCCCACCACGAACGCCAGCGCCCACAGCAGCACGCCCCCTGCGTCATACAGCAGGAACAGACGGAACCGCATGCCGGTCTGCCCGGCTATCGCGCCAGCCATGGTATTCAGAGCCGGCAGAAACTTGCTGATCAGCAGTGTGCTGGCGCCGTGCTTGCCGAAGTACCCCTCGGTGCGCTGCACGCAGGTGTCCCGCTGCGGGGAAAAGCGGCACAGCACCCGCACCACGGTATGGCCGTATCGCTTGCCCAGGAAGTACCAGGTCACGTCACTGACCAGCGAGCCGCACAGCACGGAAAGCAGCACGGGAAGCAGCAGGAGCTTGTGGGTTGCGGTTAGGGTACCAGCCGCCAGGAGCAGTGGTGCCGAGGGGATAGGCAAGCCAATCTGCTCAGCCAGAACCCAGAGGAAGAGTACCGTGTACGCGTGGATCAGGAAGAGATGGGCAAAGGGCATTCCGCTGTAGACTCCCTGATCGCGTGAGGAAACTCCCGGGGGTTTCTGGATTGTGAGTACCGGCTTGGCGTGTACAGGCACAAGCGGGAAAGGTTCGCTGCAGTATAGATGTTTGCGGCGGAAAGAAGGACGCGAAAAGCAAAGCGAGCCTCGCAACGCAAAACAGGCGGCTCTGCACGAAGCAGAGCCGCCTGTCATTTCCGGCCAGTTCGGGTCCGGCCTGGCCAGCAATCGCCGCCAAAGAAGCGCAGCTAGTCCTTGATCCGCACCTTTGGCTCGACCGAGAGGCCAGGACGGAGAAAGTGATCCTGGTCTTCGTTCCGGTCCTTCAGGTCGATACGAACAGGCACGCGCTGCACGACCTTCACGTAATTACCGGTTGCATTTTCCGGGGGAAACAAGCTGAGCACCGATCCTGTGGCCCCGCCGATCTGGGTCACAACACCGTCATACGCGCGGCCGCCATAGGCATCGACCGTGATCTTCACCGGCTGGTTGGCACGCATATGGTCAAGTTGCGTTTCCTTGAAGTTCGCGGTGATCCATATGTCATTCAGTGAGACAAGCGTCGTCATGTTCTGACCGATCGAGACATTCTGGCCCACCTCGACACTCTTGCGGGTGATGATGCCGTCAACCGGCGCCACGATCCGGCAGTAGCTCAGGTTCAGCCGGGCCTGTTCGAGGGCTGCACGGTACTGCTCCACCTGCGCCGCTGCCTGGTCTGTCTTCGCTCTCTGGATGCGCACCTGGTCCGGACCAGTTCTCGCATTCTGCAGCTGCGCCTTGGTCTGTATGACGCGGTCCTGCGCCATGCGCACGGCTGCCTCGGAGGCGACCGCGTTCTGCCTGGCCTGGTCGAGCGCTGCTTCATCCGAACGCGCTGTCGCCACTGCCTGGTCAAACTGCTGCTTCGAGATAACATCACGCTGCACCAGCGGGGTGTACCGCTCGACATCGAGCTTGGCCTTGGTATAGTTCGCATCTGCGGACGCGATCGCGGAGCGATTGGCCTCTAGCTGATGCTGCGCCTGGACCACCGAATCGTTGATCTGGGACAGGGTCGCCGCCACGGCAGCAATGTTGGTCGTTGAATTTACGGTGGTAACCGGGATGTCCACCTTGTTCGACTCCAGGTTCGACTGGGCCGCGGCCAGGTTCGCCTCATCCTGCTGCAGCGCGGTCTGGTAGTCCTTCGGGTCGAGCTCAACGATCACGTCGCCGGCCTTTACCCGCTGGTTTTCCTCGACCGGCACGCCGATGACGTTGCCGTTGATCCGCGAGGAAACCTGGATGAGGTGACCATTGACCTGCGCATCATCTGTGTCCTCGTAGAAGGTAGACCGCCAGTAAAACAGCAGCGCGCCCACAACAAGGATTGTGACTGCGAGAATGATGATGAAGCGGCGGCGCGACTTGTTGCGCGGGTTATCCTTCGCGGCTTCCTTGCTCTTGCCGTCTTCCGCGGGCTTGCGCCCTGCATCCACATCCGGTGTCTGCTCTGCCACTTACTTGCCTCCCACATACTGCTTCAGGTTAGTGCTTGCTACACCAAGCGCCCGGGCCAGCGCCAGTTTGGCCACGTTGTGCTGGTACAAACTCGCAATGTACTGGTCATCCGCCTGGGCGGCCTGGCCCTGGGCCTGCGACACTGCCAGGTTGTCTGATACCCCGGCCGCGTAGCGCTGCTGCGCTTCGCTCAATGCCTCGGTCGCCAGCTCGACATTGCTGCGAGCCACGGCAACCTGCCTCTGGGCTGCCCCGATATCCAGAATGCTGTCTCGCACATCCTGCGCGATCTGGCCGCGGAGATTGCCCAGCTGCGCGCGCTTCTGTTCCAGCTGCTCCTGCGCCTGGGCCTCATCGCCGCGGATCTTCGCTTCTTCAAAGATCGGGATGTCGATGGTTCCCGTCGCATCCCCTGTGCCGTGCGACTTGCGTACGTTCGGGCCAATGTCGCCGTAGTCCCCGTTGAAGGCGACAGTCGGGTACCGCTCTGCCTTGGCCGCGCCCTTGGCCAAGTCCGCGCCCTTCAGCTGCTCGCGGAAACCCTCTAAATCCTTGCGATTGCCGAGCGCCTGCTCGACCGCGGCGTCCGGGTCCACGCTGTCCAGCTGCGCGTAGGGGGTCTCGGTTGTCAGGGCAAACTGCTGTGCCACGTTCAGCCCGACGACCCTGGCCAGCGCCAGCTTGTCCTTGTCGAGCGTGCTCTGCGCCTGGATCAGGTTCTGCTGCTGGGTCTGGTAGTCCACCTGCGCGCGCAGCTCATCCAGCAACGGCGAGGTCCCGGCAATGTGCTGCTGGCGGGCCTGCGCAAAGGAGACCCTGGAAGTCTCCACCTGCGCCTGCGTCGAGCGGACACGCGCCTGGTCGGCGATCACCAGCAAGTAGGCATTCCCGACACTGAGCACCACTTCGTTGCGGGCATCCTCGATCGAGAGCCCGGCCGACGCGATATAATGCCGGGAGGCCAGGTAGTTCCGCAGGTTGGCTACGTTGATCAGGCTCAGGTTGAGTGTTGCTCGAAAATCCTGGTAGCCGTAGGGCCCGAGGATGGATGGGAAGCCGGGGATGCGCAGGCCCTCCGCCTGCAGGTCCGTCTCATAGATCGATTCATTGATAGAGC
>CAXTEW010000279.1:0-3628 GCA_964243175.1 uncultured Acidobacteriaceae bacterium | reverse complement strand
AAGCGATCAACTTCATGGCAAAGTGGGGGCGGGGTCTGATCTGCCTCACGCTTACGGAAGAGCGTGCAGACTATCTCCGGCTTGGCCCCATGACGAGCGCCAACTCTTCCCGCTTCGGCACTGCTTTTACAGAAAGTATCGAAGCGCGGGAGGGCGTGACAACCGGCATCTCTGCCGCCGACCGCGCGCACACGATCCTGGTCGCTCTCGATTCCCAGTCGACAGCAGCAGACCTGGCGCGGCCTGGCCACGTCTTTCCCCTGCGGGCTCGCAAGGGCGGGGTGCTGGTGCGCGCCGGCCAGACCGAGGCATCGGTTGACCTGGCCCGGATGGCCGGGCTGAAAGCAGCCGGCGTGATCTGCGAGATCATGAACGATGACGGCACCATGGCGCGCATCCCGGACCTGGTCGTGTTCTGCCAGACACATGGGTTGAAAATGCTGACCGTGGCTGAGTTGATACGCTACCGCCTGCAGCATGAACGGTACATCTACCGTGTAGCGGAAACGGTGCTGCCGACGGCGTATGGACCCTTTCGCATGATTGCCTACGAGAGTGAGGTACACGGGGATCAAAGCCACCTGGCCCTGGTATGCGGGGACGTCGCGCAGGGCAGCAGCGCCGACACGCCCGTGCTGGTACGTGTGCACTCCCACTGCCTGGCCGGCGAAGTCTTCGGCTCGACGTTGTGCGATTGCGGTGGCAGTGTCGAGCGGTCACTGCGGGCCATAGCAGAGGCAGGCCGCGGCGCCCTGATCTACCTGCATAACGGTGGACGCGGCTTTGACATTCACCCGGGTGCCGGGGCAGGGATGCTGGGCAGCATCAGCCTGCATCGCGACCGGCGGGGCGAAGCACGCAGCGACGGTCGCGGCGCAGCGGCCCGTGTGCAGGAGCCGCGTAGCAGCGAGTTGACGGCCGATGGGCAAAGCCGGATTCTACGGCAGGTAGGCCTGGGCGGCCAGATCCTGTCCGACCTGCAGATCCGCCGGATCCGCCTGCTCTCAAACACCCGGACCCACGTGCCGGCGCTGCAGGGGTTTGGCGTAGAGATCGTCGAGCAGGTGCCCATCCCGGACGCGCCGCTGCATACGCGCTAGCGGCGTGGTCGGGCTTCCCCGCTGGTTCATCCGCAGCTGCACGCATGGGTAAGCCCTCAGCGTAGCCCGAAAGCGTGCAATCTTTGTTGGACGCGAAACAAGAAAACGGCTCATCCTGAGCGCTGCTAAATGCGCGATCACAGCTCCATGCGAAAACAAGAAAACGGGTCTCTGGCTGTAGCTCGAAAGCGTGCGGTCTCAGTTCTACGCGAAACGAGAAAACGGGCGACCCTGAGAGCAGCTAAAGCCTGCAATCGCAAATCGACGCACAGCAAAGAAAACGGGTCATCCTGAGCGTAGCCGAAGGACCTGCGGTTGACTTTATAGTTCCCAAGCCAACCGCAGGTCCTTCGACTGCGTGCAGCCTTACGGCTGCACTCCGCTCAGGATGACCCATTTCCCCTGACGCTCAAGGGTGAGGCGTCAGGCGCGGGCAGCGGTGCGCAGCGGCGACGGCAGCACGGAAAGCAAGCCTCGTCGCTCGAGCTCCACCTGCAGGGCCTCGACATTGGTGAACTGGATAGCCGGCAGGCCAATCGACTCCGCAGCCGCGATATTCTCCGGCTTGTCATCGAGGAACAAACCCTCCCCCGGCTCGATGCCAACCCGGGCACAGGTGTACTCATAAATCTCCGGATCGGGCTTGGCGATACGTAGTTCGCAGGACCAGGTGTGATGGTCGAACCGACCGAGCCAGCCGAATTCCTGCCGCATGTACGAGAGCAGCTCCTCCCCCATGTTCGACAGGATCGCGGTCTTCAATCCTGCATCCTGGATCGCCTGGACCCACTGCAGCATGTCCTCGTTGAGCGTGCTCCACATCAGCACATCGTTCTCGATCAGCCGCTCCACCTCGGCCGGGGTCAGCCCTAACTGCGCGTCTTCTGAAATCTTCTGCCAGAAGCCGCTGCCATTCAGCAGGCCCAGGTCGTAGTCGTGGCGATGCTGCCAGTAGTGCGTCTCGAACGCCGCGTCGTCCAGGCGGGTGATCTGCTTGAGCGCGGCGAGCGCCTGCGGCTCCTGTGCGGTGCTCAGCACCATTCCATAGTCGAAGATCACTGCTTTCAACGCCATCGCGAATGCCCTCCGGCTTGCTGCTGCTCCTATTATGCGGGACAGGCGGGAGAGCGCCGGGCATGACGCGGTGCAAGGATGAGAGGGGCAGGGTGCAGCGAGTGTTTTCGGAGCGGACAGGCTGGGATCGGGCGGAATCACCACTCGCGGCAGCCGTTGCTGCGCGACGCCGGCAAGGCTTGCCAGTGCTCGACCTGACGGCGTCGAACCCGACCCGCTGCGGCTTTACGCCGGACGCGCACGCCCTGCTGGCGCCGCTTTCCGCAGCCGGCGCGCTCGATTACGAGCCCCAGCCGTTTGGCGGGATGGGGGCGCGTGAGGCCGTCGCGGGCTACTACCGGGACCATGAGGCTGCGCTTGCCGCCGGCGACATCTGCCTGACGACCAGCACGAGCGAGGCGTACAGCTTCCTCTTTCGGCTGCTCTGCGACCCCGGCGACGAGGTGCTGGTCGCTGAGCCGAGTTATCCCCTCTTCGGGTACCTGGCGACGCTCGAGAATGTAGGCCTGGTGAGCTATCCACTGGTCTACGAACACGGCTGGCAGGTTGTGCCCTGGGCGCTCCGAGCCCGGATCACGGCGCGCACCCGGGCCATCGTGCTGGTGCACCCGAATAACCCCACGGGCCACTTTGTCAGCGACGCGGAGCGGCAGGGGCTTGAAGCCCTTTGCCTGGCACACGGGCTCGCGCTGATCGTGGACGAGGTGTTTCTGGACTATGCGTGGCCGCTGCCGGGTGGGGCAGAGCGGCCGGTGCGGAGCTTCACGTGCGGGCCGCATCCCGTGCTGACCTTTGTTTTAAGCGGCATGAGCAAAATCGCGGCGTTGCCACAGATGAAGCTTTCCTGGATCGCTATTGCCGGTCCTGAGGGGCTGCGTGCCGAGGCGTGCGCGCGCCTCGAGATCATCGCCGACGCCTTTCTTTCGGTCAATGCGCCGGTGCAGCAGGCGCTGCCACACTGGCTCGCATCACGAGGCGGCATCCAGCAGCAGATCAGGGAGCGGGTCGCCCGGAACCTGGAGCACCTGGACCACGCGGTGCAGGGAACCGCGACCAGCCGGCTGGAGGGGGAAGGGGGCTGGTATGCCGTGCTACGCACCCCAACACTGGGTCCGGACGAGGATTACGCCGTAGCCCTGCTGGAGCGGAGTGGCGTGCTGGTGCACCCTGGTTCTGCGTTCGGCTTCCCGGAGCAGGGCTGGCTCGTTGTCAGCCTGCTGCCCGGGCCGGATGACCTGCGTGCAGCTTTGGACCGGTTCCTTTCTCCTAATCCTTGATATTGAAGGTAGACTCCCGGCATGGCTTATCAGGTGCGGCCTACAGACGCCGCTGCGCGCCTGGAGCGTGCAGGTGTCCTCTTCATCGGCTTCTGCGTGGTCGTAATACTTCTAGGGTTTGGTGTCTACGCAGTCGCGGATGACCCCAGGCGGTGGCCAGTCTTTGTCATTCTGGTT
>CAXTEW010000278.1:0-3636 GCA_964243175.1 uncultured Acidobacteriaceae bacterium | reverse complement strand
GGCAATGCCCCGATACTGTTTCGCAACCTGCTCGTGCCCCAGCATGTGCGCCAGATCGGCATAAGCGCCAACGCCGAGGATCGCCTTGATCGTCAGGTTCTCCTGATGTGCGAGATGCCCCGCAAAGTCGTCCGTGGAGAGCTGATTGACCGGGTCCCGGCCTTCCTTCTGGAGATAGTCTGCCCACTTAGTAAATTCGCCCCAGTACCGCTCTGCCACGTGCGGGTTGCCCTCTGCATGTGCCAGCGCGTCGGCCATGATGAGCATATTGCCTGACTCTTCAACCGGCTGCTGATCCTCCTCGGTTTGTTCGCCGCCGCCATATACCTGGCCGTCGGCGAGCGGCCATGTGCCGATATCATGCGGGGAAAACGGGAATTTCCAGCGCGGGAGTGCGGAGTAGCGAAGCACGGGCTCCAGCTGCGCTTCCATCAGCGCCGGGTTGAAGAAGAGCAGGATCGGCGACTGCGGGTACATGACATCGACCGTGCCGACGCAGCCGTTTGAGAAATCCTCCTTGCAGAAGTAGAGCGGAGTGCCCTCGGTGTCGGCGGTCAACTCGCAGGCGGCAAGTGACTCGCGGTAGCTGAGCTTCGTCAGGTAGCTGTAGTCGGCGCCGCCGGCCCTGGTCATGTCCTGGTCGAACTGTTTGTCGTAATCGATGCCGCGTGTGTCGAGTTGCGCGTACCCCTGCTCGGCCTCATCAAGCATGGCAGCGATTGGTTGATTGTTGCGCTGCCACCAGGGCTTGAGGCGCTGGTTGAGATATTCCTGCGCAAAGTTGTCGGTGTAACTCACGAGCATGTGCTGCGATACTGCACCCGCGCTAACCGAGCCAAGGTGGACCACTGCGTCCAGGTGCGCCGCACCCTCGCGTGCGGCGGCGGGAAACTCGAGCGAGTCAGGCTCGGTCAGCGAACCCGCTTTGGCGAAGCTGTCCCAGGCCGCATCAAGGTGGTCGTGGGCGACGAGGGCAACGCTGCCATGCTCCGCCCGTGGCAGGCCCAGGTGAAAGTACCCCCAGTCAATGCGAAGGTTATCGCCTTTCCTGTCAAGCACACGCTGATCCCGCGAGCCGACGTTTAATACATCCAGCGCTCCGGTCTGGGAGCGGCCCCACGTCACCTGGTCCGTGCCCTGGTTGACAGCGATCTCAGGGTTTACATCGAGCAGCGCGTCCACCGTATGCTGCGCGCCGTCGGCTGACTTCGCCTTCCAGGTCAGGTAGGTCACGGGCCGCGAAAGCAGCGTCAGGTCCTGCGGGAAAGCGGGCGTGAAGAAGCTCAGCTCAAGCGTGATACCGGCGCCGAGAAAGGTGTAGACCGTGTGCGTCGCCTCTACCCTGACCGCGGTCTGCTCCATTGCGGGGATTGCTTTTGGGTAGTCACCCATTACGCGAAACGCCTTGCCGTCGACCCGGACCAGGCTGGTGAATGCCTGCGGTGTGCCGGTCCAGTGGCGGGTGGTGCTGTCGGTCAACTTATCTGTGTCAGACCAGACGGAGAAGTACGGGTTATGGGCAATAAGTGGCACTGCGGGCGGCCGATGCTGCGGGGTTGTGCTCCCCTGTGCAGAAGCAGCAAGGGAGAAGCAGGGCGCAAAAGAAACAGCGAAGAGGAGCGCGGCACATTGAACTACTTTCATCGCTTTGCAGTGTACTGAGGAGCGCGCGCAAATGTCTCTGGTGCAAATGACCTATGCATGCAGAGGAACTGTGATGGGAAGGAGCGCGACTTGTTGTATCTTGGGTGGTCGGGCGGAACACAGGGCCCGCATGCAGGGACAACTATGCAACTAGCCTCGCGTCTGCTGGTCGTTTTATTCGCCCTCTGCTGTATGACCCTACAACTACACGCGCAAGGGGATCCCGGCCGCTGGTCGGAGACGAAGGCGAATGCCTGGTATGCCGCGCAGCCATGGCTCGTGGGCGCCGACTACATCCCGTCCGATGCGATCAACGAGCTGGAGATGTTTCAAGCCGCAACCTGGAACCCCGCCTTGAACGACAAGGAGCTTGGTCTCGCGGAGAGCATTGGCATGAACACGGTGCGCGTATTCCTTCAAGACCAGCTTTGGCAGCAGGATCCAGAAGGGTTCAAGAAGCGACTCGATGCCTTTCTTTCGATTGCTGCGAAGCATCACATCCGTCCCTTGCTGGTGCTCTTCGATTCCTGCTGGGAGACAGCGCCGCACTTAGGACCGCAGCATCCGCCGATCCCAGGCATACACAACTCTGGCTGGGTGCAAAGCCCCGGAAAAGAACGACTGCTGAACTATGCGGACGAAGCCCAGTTAGAAGCCTATGTCAAGGGTGTAATTGGCGCGTTTGCAAGCGACCAGCGCATCCTGGGCTGGGACATATGGAACGAGCCTGACAACCAGGGCGGCGACACGTTGGAGGACGTCCCCAGAAAGGTGGCTCGCGTCAACGAGCTGCTCCCGAAAGCGTTTGCATGGGCAAGGGCAGCGCACCCGGTGCAGCCGCTGACCAGCGGTGTGTGGACGGGGGATTGGAGCGACCCCGCAAAGGAGAGTGCGACGACCCAGATTCAACTGCAGGAGTCGGATGTTATCTCGTTTCATAACTATGACTGGCCCGAAGGCTTCGAGGCTCGCATCCAGAGTCTCAAGGTTCTACACCGTCCGATTCTCTGCACGGAGTATATGGCGCGAGGCGCCGGTTCGACGTTCGATGGGGTCTTACCGGTAGCCAAGAAGTACGACGTGGCGGCAATTAACTGGGGTTTAGTTGCCGGGAAAACGCAAACTTACTTACCGTGGGACTCCTGGCAGAAGCCGTACGTGCTATCGAAGCCAACCGTGTGGTTCCACGAGGTATTCCGGCAGGACGATACACCGTACCGTGAGCATGAAGTCGACCTCATTCGACAGCTCACTGGCCGTGGTACGGGCACACGGGACACGCTAACGCAGGGCGGTCCGGCGAGCTACTGACCCGGTACATCATCGTTTATGACACTTTCTCGCAGGAGCTTTCTGGAACTTATGACGGCTGGAGCACTCGCTCCAGCTGCTGCGCACGCCCAGGGTGTTGCAGAACGGCATGTGAAGGCACAGGCGAAGGGTGCGAAAAGTGGGATCCCCTTCTACTCGCGGCTGACAGATGTTGCGGCGCAGGCTGGTTTACGGCGACCTACCGTCTACGGACCGCAGGATCACAAAGATTACATCATGGAGGCCGTCGGCTGCGGGTGTGCGTTCCTCGATTACGACAACGACGGATGGCTTGATATCTTCCTGCTTTGCGGTACACGTCTACAGGCGGCACCGGCCGACGCTATCAATCGGTTATATCGAAATAACCGCGACGGCACCTTCACCGACGTGACCCAAGAGGCGGGCCTGGCCATGACAGGGTGGGCATCGGCCGTGTGCGTAGGCGATTACAACAATGATGGGTTCGAAGACCTCTTTGTAACTTACTACGGCCAGAACCGGCTCTTTCGCAATAATGGGAACGGCACCTTTACTGACGTGACGAAGGAAGCCGGCCTGGTGAATGACACGGCTCGTTGGGGCTCTGGCTGTACGTTTGTCGACCTTCGCAGGAGCGGGCACCTTGACCTGTTCGTCGCGAATTACACAGGGTTCGATTTCTTGAAAGTACCCTTGCCC
>CAXTEW010000277.1:0-3659 GCA_964243175.1 uncultured Acidobacteriaceae bacterium | reverse complement strand
GATCGACCCAACGGTTCTCGAACTCAACGGCAAGCGCTACCTGCTGTGGTCCGGGTGGCCTGACGTCCGGAACGATGTCCAGAACCTGTACATTGCAGAGCTTGCCAATCCATGGACCATCCGTGGCAAGCGGCATCTTCTCTCCGAGCCGGAGCTGCCCTGGGAGGAGCAGGTCGGCGACATTCCTCCCTACGTCGAGATCCCACGACGCGGGGTGAACGAGGCCCCTGAAATCGTGCAGCACCCGGCGCTGGGGCAAGACAAGCATGAAAGTACAACCTTCCTTGTCTACTCGGCGAGCGGCTGCTGGACGGATAGCTACACGCTCGGGTTATTGACGCTGAAGGCGGGCAAAGACCCCCTGAAGCGTAGCTCCTGGGTAAAGACCGACCATCCGCTCCTGGTTTCGTCCCCGGACCATCACACCTTTGGGCCAGGGCACAATGGCTTCTTCCTCTCCCCTGACGGCGCGGAACAGTGGATCATCTATCACGCCAACCCTGAGCCGCATCAGGGCTGCGGCAACCATCGATCGCCTCGCATCCAGCCCTTCCATTTCGATCCACAGACGGGCGCACCCGTGTTCGGGGCGGCGGTGGCTCCCTTTGAGCCCATACCCAAACCTTCCGGCACACCTCTACCAGGGCCCTCCCTGCCATGAAGACGGGGCGGACCTCCAAAACTCTGCGAAGCAATGCAGGGCCGTCTTAACGCGCCGCTGGTTCCAGCACAATGTCGCATAGTTCTTCGGCGTACCCGTTGCGCATCCAGGTGTAGCCGCACGTTCGATGGGTCTCGTGGTAGCCATGCGCCAGGAACAGCGGCAGGATGCGGTACACGTCAGCCAGTGGAATGTCGGGGCCCTCCTGCTCCTCGGGCTTGGCCCAATCGGTTGTGACGCCTGCATTGTCACCCCAGATCCAGCCACTCAGCACCACGTAGTCGGGCCGCCTTGCAAGCTCCGACGGAGCAGCCGCGCTGATGCGGTTGGCCGTGCTCCATGCCCAGTAGCTATGCGCCGGCTGGTTCTCATAGATGTTGTGGTCAAAGTAAGGAAGCGTTCCCACTGAATGGTAGTAAAAGGCGGCCGCGCGTGGACCGCCAGGCCGCCCTACCCCCCGCTCGCGCAGCAGCTCTGCTGTTTGCGGGTTCGCCGCGTAGAGCCCATGCATATCCAGCCACACCGCACGCACCGTCCAGCCAATCTGCTGCAGCGAAATGACCACGAGAGCAGCAAAGAGCACCGCCGCTGCCGGGACCTGCACCCACCTGCGCGGCCAGCACAACCACGCGCTTGCCAGGAACCCGAGAACAAGCGTGCCCGCATGGCGCGGGGCCAGGTACACCGCCTGGAAGACGAGGAGCATGCCGGCATAGGGCACCAGTGCCAGCGCCCCGAGCTCGCCCCGATTCTTCTTTAATCGGAACGCCGTGGCCAGGAGCGCGGCAAAGGCCAGCAGCCCCAGGGCGCGCGAGGTCGACAAGGGAAAGGTAATGAGTGCGAGCAGCCGCGTAAACCGTCGCCGCGTGCCACCAAGCTTATGGTGCACGGGTGGTTGGACGACCGGCGCCAGCTCGCCCAGCCGGGGCACGTCCGCCTGGTCCTGTGTATGGGCACCCGTCATCTTGCTCCAGGAGTGCCCGATGTTCTTACCCGCCGGGAAGCCAATGTCGGACGGAGGCAGCGTCGTGGCGACAGCGACGGTCCAGAACGCAAGCAGCAGAGCCAGCCCTCGGAGCCACCGCGTTGCCGGGAATCCCGCCCTGCGCCACAGCACCAGGGCGACCGCGCCCAACCCCAGCGACAGCACAAAGCCGTGAATCGACACATTAGCAAGCAGGCCCAGCAGCAGGCTGGCCCAGAGAACAGACGGGCGCTCTCTGCGGAGCAGCGCCATGCAGCCAAACAGAAGCACCGCCAGGAGCTCGTAGCTGCGCGCAACCACCGCCTGCTGGTAAGCCAAAAAGAAGGTGAACGGCAGCAGCAGCCGCAACAAACGCGGGAACGGCGCGTAGCGTAGCAGCACCGCCATGCCGCATGCCTCGATCGCCGCACCGATCCAGTGCATGCCACCATAGCTCACATGGAGCCGGACCAGTACCCAGAGGAGCGAATGCCACAGCGCCGGCGAGCCTTCGTAACGGACGCCGTGCCTCAGCAGCTCAAGCCAGCCCATGTCGCGCGCGAGCAGCCAGGCCTGCGCCTCATCAGCCCAGGGCTCGTGCCAGCGGAGTCCCAGGCAAACCACGACCAGGTAAAGAACGAACGCAAGACTCTCCGGCCATCCCCACCGGTTACAGGGCGCGGGATGCACGGGGCCACGCTGCCCCGGCTCCGAGGGAAGACCGCTAATCTTCGGGCACATATGGCTCCAAGATGAGGTTGCAGACCTCCTCGGAATAGCCATCCCGCATTAAAAGGCGCCCGCAGAATCGGTGCGTCTCCCTGTAGCCGTGGCGTTCAAAGTACGCAGTGATCCGGTAGGCGTCAGCCATTGGCATCAACGGGGAGCCATCGTAGGCATTGCCCCAGTCAACCATCACATTGCCCTGATCCCCCCAGGTGAAGCCGCCGACGACCACGTAGAGGGGCTTCTGCGCAAGGACCTTCGGCGCCTCCTGGTTGATGCGTAGATCACGACTCCAAAGCCAGTAGCTATGGGGCTGATTCGCATAGTGGTAGCCAGGCAGATAGGCCAGCGCGCCCACTGCGTGGTAGTAGAAGGCGGAGACCGGTCCATCCTCCCTCGCCGTCTTCAGAAAGTTTGCCGTCGTCCAGTCACCGGAGTAGGGAAAGTGCTTGTCTGCGATGACCGCATCCTTGGTCCACCCAATCTGTTGCAGCGCGACCAGTACCAGAACCGTTATGAAGGCGACGCGATGCCACTGACGCTGCAGATCGGGCTCCTCGGCAAGCGGCCGGCTTGGCCAGGCCAGCCACAAGGTGATCAGGAACACGGTAAACATCATGCCCATGTGGCGTGGAGCCATGTACAGGCGGGAGAAGGCAACAACCATCAGCACCGGTGGTACGAGCGAAAGCGAGCCCAGCCCGGAGCCCGCAACACTGGCAGAGCCCGGCGGGGACGCGCCCGAGCGCCGGCTCCAGAGCAGCGTCAGGAACAGCGCCACGGTAGCCGCCGCAAGCGAGCGCGAGGTGGAGATGGGAAAGCTCACCAGTCCCAGCAGGTGCGCCACCCGCAGCCACAGTCGCCTGCCCAGCTTGAAATGAGCCTTGACGAGCGGGATTGGCGCCAGCTCCCCTGGCTTCATGGTGAGGGAGTGGGTCGCGTCCTGGCGCGTCACCAGGTGCGGCTTGGCCGGGTCCCGGTCGACAGGGATCTCATCGTTGCCGTAGAGCCAGTGGCCGCTGGACCCACTTGCCACCCATGTCCGTGCCTTGCGCAGGTTCTTCGCCGCAGCGAAGTCAAGATCGCGCGGCGGTGCAGCCAGTGCGATGGCCAAGCCCCAGAACACCACCAGCAGTGCCGCTGCCGCCTGGTAGCGCCGATTGCGATGCAACCCGGCCCGCCACGCTTCTACCAGAGCAACGATTGCGAGCCCGCCGGATGCGATGCAGCCGTGGATGGAGATCTGTGCAATCAGCCCCAGCAGTGTTGCCAGCAGCAGGGGTCTGCGCACCCGCTCGCGGAGCATAG
>CAXTEW010000276.1:0-3676 GCA_964243175.1 uncultured Acidobacteriaceae bacterium | reverse complement strand
GCCGGTGCTGGCAGACACGCCGCTGCTTGGCTGGAACAGCTGGGACTCCTACGGCCTGTCGATTACAGCAGACGAGTGGAAGCAGAACGTGGCATGGTTCCACGATCACCTGGAACCGGCGGGCTGGCGCTATGTCATCGTGGACGAAGGCTGGTACCTGGCGCACCCGGAAAACGCAGGCGGCAAAGGCGACCCGGGCTACACGATGGATGCGAACGGTCGCTACCTCCCGGCGGTGGAGCGCTTTCCGCAGGGGGTTGCCGACCTCGCTGCCTATGCCCACTCCTTCGGCCTGAGCTTCGGCATCCACATTATTCGCGGTATTCCAAAAGAAGCAGTGAACAAAAACCTCGCAGTTGCCGATAGTAGCTTCCATGCGGCCGACGCCGCGGACACGAACGACACCTGCCGCTGGAACTCGGATAACTATGGAATCAAGGATGACGCCGCGGGGCAGGCGTACTACGACTCGCTGCTGAAGCTGTATGCCGGCTGGGGCGTCGACTTCCTCAAGGTCGACTGCATCGCCAAGCCCTACCACGAGCACGAGATCCGCATGATCGCAGCGGCGATCGCGAAGACCGGCCGACCCATGGTTCTGAGCCTGTCGCCCGGGCCAACGCCGCTGACCGACGCCGGGGACGTACTGAAGTACGCGCAGATGTGGCGCATTTCCGACGATGTGTGGGATATCTGGAGCGATCCGGCGATCCCCGCGGACGGCTTTCCGCAGACGATACGGAACCAGTTCGGCGTGCTCGCAAACTGGATGCAGTACCAGCAGCCCGACCACTGGCCTGACGCCGATATGCTGCCGATCGGGTACCTGGGGCCGCGGCCGGGCTGGGGCCAGCCACGCAACTCGCGGCTGAACTATGACGAGACGCGCACCCTGCTGACGCTGTGGGCGATTGCGCGCTCGCCCATGGTGCTGGGCGCCAACCTGTTGCAGCTGGACTCCTTCACCGAGGCGCTGCTTACCAATCGCGAGATGCTGGCGGTCGACCAGCACTCGGCAAACAACAAGGAACTGCTGGTGGATGGCGGAGTCGTGGTGTGGCGTGCGGATGCGCCCCGATCCACCGCCATGGCCGGTATCGCGGCGATGCCGGGCGGCAGCTACTACGCTGTGTTCAACCTGGGCAACGCACCGGTCACGTTCAGCTATGGCTGGCGGCAGCTCAGCCTGGGCGGCAAGAGCCACCAGGTCCGGGATGTGTGGCAGTCCCAGGACATCGGACGGGTGACGCAGCTTGCCGGGACACTGCCGGCCCACGGCGCAGAGCTGTTCCGTGTGAAATGAAGGTTGGCATCCGCGGCATCCCGCGGCATGGAGAAGGTTTGCTGGACGGGTGGTGCCTGTGATGGGGCGCTTCGCGCAGTTCGGAACGGCGAGTGCAACGCAGGATTAAGTGTAAGAACGCTTACGATGTCAAGTAACTGGAGTTACTGTGGATCGGGCCATTTCTCCGACAAATTCAATGACGAGACGAAGAAGACCCGCTTATACTCGCCACACGAAAGAGGCAGCGTCCGGCAGTCTTCCTGGTACTACCTTCAAAAACTGGTTCGGGTTCTCACCCGGATCTGTCACCATATCCGCACTGGCTCCTCCACATACCGTTCGCCTCTTTTGGGCCCGTCAGAAAACGGGCCCTTTCCCTGTCTGCTGCATTCTTCCGGAGGCGGCTGGCCCATACAGCGCTTGTGACGGGTGGGGCCGCAGCATTAGAGACGAAGGGCATCAGCCTTCGCGTACCGCTATGCCGAGCGCGCGCATTTTGCGGTACAGGTGGCTGCGTTCGAGTCCAAGCGCTTCCGCGGCCCGGCTCATGTTGCCATGGCATTCGTCGATCTTCTTGAGGATGAAGTCGCGTTCGTAGGCCTCGCGCGCCTGCTGCAGCGAGGCAAATTCTTCCCCGGCGCCAGAAGGTCGGGCCGGGGTACGCAGCATCAGCGCGGGCAGGTGCTTGCGGTCGATACGCCCGACCTGCGGGTTCAGAATCAGCGTGCGTTCGACGATGTTCTTCAGCTCGCGCACGTTGCCGGGCCAGTTGTAGCCCTTCATGACCTCGAGAGCGTCGGCGGTGATGTCGACGTGCGGCCGGCCATATTCGCGCCCGATCTCCTGCAGGAACCCACTCACCAGCGGACCGATATCCTCGCGGCGCTCGCGCAGCGGTGGCACGAAAAAGGGAATGACGTTGAGCCGGTAGAACAGGTCCTCGCGAAAGTTGCCGTGCGCAATTTCATCTTCAAGGTCCTTGTTCGTGGTCGCAATGACGCGAACATCGACGTGTAGCGCCTCCCGGCCGCCGAGCGGTGTGAAGCTCTGCTCGTCGAGCGCGCGCAGCACCTTGGCCTGGGTTTTCAGGCTCATGTCGCCCACCTCGTCCAGCAGCAGCGTTCCCCCGTCAGCCCGCTCAAAGGTGCCGCGCTTTTCCGGTGGGGCCCCTGCTACGGCACCATTGCGATGACCGAAGAGCTCGCTTTCTATGAAGTCCTCGGGGATCGCTGCGCACTTTAGCTCAAGGAAGATGCGCTCGCTGCGCGGGCTTTCCGCATGCATGGCGCGTGCGATCAGCTCCTTGCCCGTGCCCGACTCACCGAAGATGAGTACGCGCCCGTTGGTCGGCGCCATGAGCCGGATCTGCTGCCGCAGCGCCTTGGCGGACACGCTGTTGCCAGTGATCGAGGTGCCGCCGGTTAGCTGCTGCTTCAGTTCGCGGTTGTCTGCACGCAGCCGCCGCTTGTCGACCGCGTTCTTGATGGTGATGAGCGTGCGTTCGAGCGACAGCGGCTTTTCGAGAAAGTCGAACGCGCCCAGCTTGGTCGCGCGCACTGCTGTCTCGATCGTGCCATGGCCCGAGATCATGATGACCTCCGGCTTGCCTTCCGTCGGGAAGGTGCTGATCTCGCCGAGCGCGTCGAGCCCGTCGCGGTCAGGCAGCCAGATATCAAGCAGCAGGACGTCGTAGTGGGCGTCGCGTAGCAGCAGCAGGGCCTCGGCCGCGGTGCCGGTCGAGGCAACGGCATAGCCCTCCTCGCGCAGAATCTCCGAGAGCGAGTCCCGGATCGGGGCTTCATCATCGGCAATCAGGACGTGGGTCACGCCGGCACATCTTCGCTGAAAGCCGGTGCCGGCACATCGTCGCGGATGACTAATCCAGACACGCCCTCCGCCGGGACATGAGTGGATTCAGCCGCGGCAGTCGAGGGCGCCGGCTCGGCGACCCGCGCCAGGGGGAGCTCGATGACAAAGCAGGCGCCGGATGGCCCACGCTGCTCCGCCCGGATCGTGCCGTGATGGTCCTGCACGATCTTGGCCGTGATCGCCAGACCCAGCCCGGTACCGCGCTGCTTGGTCGAGAAGTAGGGCAGAAACAGGCGCTCCCGCACCTCCGGACTCAACCCTGGACCGGAGTCGGCCACCAGCAGCTCGGCCATGCCGGAACGCTCGCTCAGCGAGGTTTCCACTCGCAGCACGCGATGAAAACTGTTGTTCATGGCCTCCGCTGCATTGTCGATGAGATTGGCGAGTGCGCGCTTCATCGCCTCGCTGTCGGCAAGAACCGGCGGCAGCGTGGGCGACAGGAAGGTTTCGATGCGGATGCCGTCCAGCCGCCCATGAAAGAGCCGGAGCGCGCTATCAACGATCTCGTTAAGCGAGGCGGCA
>CAXTEW010000275.1:0-3687 GCA_964243175.1 uncultured Acidobacteriaceae bacterium | reverse complement strand
ACGGCCAAACCGTGCGTCATCCTGAGCGAAGCCTCGGCCAAAACAAGGGTCATCCTGAGCGAAGTCGAAGGACCTGCGGTTGACTTGATCCAATTGTCATCACACTTGAAAACACGGCCAAACCGCGGGTCATCGTGAGCGGAGCGTAGCGGAGTCGAAGGATCTGCTTTTGCTTGTTTTCCTGAGATACAAACACCGCCCCGCCATAGCGACCCACCAGCTCACACCCCGAGTATCTTGACTATCACCCGCTTGCGCCGCCGTCCGTCGAACTCTGCATAGAACACCCGCTGCCACGTGCCGAGGTCAAGCTTTCCACCCGTGATCGGCAGCGTTGTTTCATGGTGCAGCAAGAGTGCTTTCAGGTGAGCATCTGCATTGTCTTCGCCGGTCTGGTGATGGCGATACTCCGGCCGTGCCGGTGCCAGCTTTTCAAGCCACTCACCGATGTCCTCGATCAGCCCGCTCTCATGATCGTTCACATAGATAGCAGCCGTGATATGCATCGGCGAGACGAAACACAGCCCGTCCTGCACGCCGCTTGCCTTGACGATCGTCTCAATCTGCGGCGTGATATGCACCATCTCCCGCTCGCGAGCGGTGTTGAACCACAGGTAGTCTGTATGGGTCTTCATCTCCACATCATAGCGAGACTGGATGAGCCGCCGCGAAGGGCCTGATCCACTATCATCGAGATAATGGCAGCTGATCGCGAACACGCCGAGACCCTGTACTACGCCGCGCTCGACTGCCTGGCCGAAGGCGACGCGCCGGGTGCGGTCGATGGCTTCCATGCAGCGCTCGCGGCCGATCCCGCATTCCTCGATGCGCAACATGGATTGATCCGCGCACTGCAGGACGCAGGCAGATACGACGAGGGGATCGCGGCCGCGAAGGCACTCGCAGCTCAGGAGCCGGATGACGTGCTGGCATGGACCGCGTTGTCGATCCTGTACCAGCACCGAGGCTTGATTCCGGAAGCAGAAGAAGCCGCGACGCGCGCGAAACTACTGGGCTGGAAGCAGCAGCTGCGCGCCAGCGCACAAGCAGCGAAGGAGCAGTAGTGGTGACTCCTTCCCGCGGCATTTCGCCTGCTTTAAAGAATGACGCCCCGGCTGCGAGGTATCCCGCGGGCCTGCTGCGCGAGTTCTACGACGTACTTGCTGCTGCCTATGGGCCGCAGCACTGGTGGCCTTCGGAGACAGCGATAGAAACAGTCGTCGGTGCGTACCTGACGCAGAATACATCCTGGCGCAACGTGGAGCGCTCAATCGCCAATCTGAAGGCAGCCAACGTACTGACCATCGACGGGCTGCGTGCCATTTCAGAAGAAGAATTACGACTCCACATTCGCCCATCTGGTTACATGGTTCGCAAAGGTCTGGCTGTGAAAGCGTTCGTCGCGCTGCTCGATAGCCGGTACGGCGGCTCGCTCGACGCGATGGCCACCGCGCCAGTTGCAGATACAAGGGAAGCGCTGCTCGAGCTGCCCGGCGTGGGTCCGGAAACAGCGGACACCATCCTGCTGTATGCGCTCGGACGGCCGGTCATGGTGGTTGACGAGTACCTTCGCCGTGTCGTGACGCGGCACCAGTTGATTGATGAGCGCGCGCGCTATCACAATGTGCAGCAGCTGGCATTGCAGGCGTTTGCAGGTGACGCGCCCGCTACGCTGGTTGCGCACTACAACGAGTTCCATGCATTGATTGTCGAGGTTGGCAAGACTCACTGCGGCGGTGTCCCGCGCTGCACAGGCTGCCCCCTGAACCAGCCACGCCTGCAGCCGCCCGTTTTGCCGGAAGCAGCACCACGCACGCGGAAGGCTGCCAAGTGAGCAGGCAGACGCTCTACGTTGCCACCAGTAGTCTGGGCAAGCTGCGCGACTTTTCCGTGGCTGCCATGCAGGACAGCACAGGGTGGACGATCGCGACGCTTCCCGGGCTGGCAGCTATCGCGGCGCCGCCGGAAGATGGCGCCACCTTCGCGGAGAATGCCGCAGCGAAAGCGATCTACTATGCGGAATACGCGCCTGGGGAGCTGGTGCTGGCGGATGATTCGGGCCTGAGCGTCGATGCGCTGGATGGTGCACCCGGTGTGTACTCTGCGCGATATGCGGAGCAGCTTGGCTTCTCTTCTTTCGCCGGGGAAACAAAGGACGCCCGCAATAATCATTGCCTGCTGGCAGAGCTGAACCGCCGCGATGTGCCTCCAGCAAGACACGCACAGTTCCGCTGCGCCCTCGCAGTAGCGCGCGATGGCGTGCTGCTTGCAACGGCAGAAGGATCAGTCGCTGGCGAGATACAGGAAGTGGCGCGGGGTACAGGAGGCTTCGGTTACGACTGCCTGTTTCTGCTGCCGGAACTCGGCAAGACGATGGCCGAGCTCGACGCCGAGACACGCCTGCGCCTGAGCCATCGCGGCCGGCGTGGCGGCGATGAGGGCGAGGCCGGCGAGGACGGATCTCCGGTCGGTGATCATGGTGGTCTCCTGAGCGACGGTTGAGGTGGCTGTCGAACAGCCTGCCACTCAGCTCGTGTCCCTCGTCGACATCAACTTCGAACGACCTGCGTCCTACCCCGGACGGAAAGGGTCCTCACGGTTCAGTAGTGGCGGCCGGAGATGCCTGTTCGAGGCTTTCCACACGTTCAGGCTCGACTTCGTCTCCACCCCCGAAGCTGCGGTAGTCGGACGGGGACAGGCCGTAGGTGGCCTCGAACACCCGGCTGAAGGCGGTGCGGCTTGCATAGCCGACGCTGCTAGCGATTACTTTGACCGGCAGGTCGGTGGCGGTGAGCAGCCGCGCGGCGATGCGCAGGCGAACCTTCTGGACGAAGTCCATCGGGCCTTGGTTGAACACTTCGGCGAAGCGGACGGCGAATGACGTGCGACTCATGCCGGCGAGCGACGCCAGGCTGTCGACCGAGTAGGGTATCCCCGGATGTTCCAGCACCGCAATGACGGCGCGAGCGAGTTTGGGCTCCTGCAGCGCCCTAAGCAACGGCGAGGCATCGTCGCCGCCCAGGAAGTGCTGACGCAGCATCACGATCAGGCACTGCTTCATCAGCAGTTCCGTCATGGCCTGGGTGCCGAGGCTCGGGGCAGCCACCTCGGCCAGCATGAGATCGAAAGTCGCACGGAGGGGAGCGTCCGGCGAGAAGGCTTCGATCATGGGTGACTGGAACAGTTCGAAAAGTCCCAACGCACCGTCGTGGCTGGCCGAGATCTGCCCGCAAACCAGCAGCGTGTCAGGCGTCCCGTCGCCCGCGATGAAGCTGACCAAGCCGTCACCATGCAGAAGGCAGTGGTCCTCGGCCCTTGCCGCGCCCACGACCTCCTCGGCCTCGCCCAGGGCATGAGGAAGGCGTGCCGGAACGATGATGACGCTATGGGGCGCAAAGGACTGCCAGGGACCGTCCCCGACCTGGAGGCTACCTGTCCCGCGCAGCACGTAATGAACCGTGATGGCCTCGAACGGGCTGAAGCCCAACTGCCAACCCCGTTGGATGCGGCAGACCGAGAAAGCGCGGAGGCGCACCGACAGCGTCACCAGTAGCCGGTCTAGGAGATCCGCATGCACGCATCGGGCCTTTCCATGGGTCACAACGTTACCGAAACTAGTACCGACGCCATCGAGGGGTAGGCACTTGCCGAGCATCTCACCTATCGACGGTCATGCCGAGGACGCCG
>CAXTEW010000274.1:0-3691 GCA_964243175.1 uncultured Acidobacteriaceae bacterium | reverse complement strand
GGACCAGCCTGGTACGCGCGCAGCAGATGGGCAGCGCGCGTGGGGAGAAGGCTGTGCTCCAGGAGGAGTTCTTCGCGGGCCAGAGTTTCGCACAGATGATGGTTACGCCGCTCAGCGGGATGGTGCTTGCAGTGCTCCTCTACTTCGCACTCCGGAAGAACTCCGGCAGCCAGTCAAAGCAAGAGGAGAGGCATGGACGGAGAACCAGGGGGCCAGAGCTGACCTCGGCTCTGGCGTGGCCCTGGAGTGGAAAGGCGAACGGCGTCCGGCTCCAGATGGCCGGCAGGTTCGGCTTGCCGGGAGCCAGCTTTGAGATCCCAAGGAAGCTAGAATCGAGTCACATCCTGCTCATGGGTGACACCGGGGCGGGTAAGTCGAACGCGATCCGGCAGATCCTTCGCCAGGTCCAGCAGCGGGGCGAGACCGCCATCGTCTACGACCCGGCCGCCGAGTTCGTGCAGGAGTTCTATCGCCCGGAGCGGGGCGACCTGATCCTCAATCCACTTGATGCCCGCTGCCCGTTCTGGAACCTGCAGGCCGAGCTGAACGGGCGCGGCATCGAGGACGCGATCGCCGCGGCGATGCTTCCCGAGAAGCCGTTCGAGAGCGGGTTCTTTACCGATGCGCCGCGCCGGGTGCTCGCCTCCCTGCTCCGGGAGGAGGCCTCGGTGGCGAGCCTTCTGGCGTGGATGGCGGACCCGTCCGAGATCGAGCGACTGCTCGCCGGCTCTCCCCAGGCGGCCTACCTCGACAGGAAAGCCGGGCCGCAACGGGCCGGTGTTCTGTCCAGCATGAACATGATTGCTGACAGCCTTGCCTTGCTCCCGCAGGGAGGGGAAGCGAAGCAGTGGTTCACCACCGGCGACTGGAAGTATGAGCGAACCCGGTGGGTGTTTCTGACCTCGAAGCCGGCCCTGCGCGAGCGTATCCTGCCGCTGCATTCGGTGTGGCTCGACCTCTTTATCCTGCGCATGATGGAGCCGTGCGCGAAACAGGCGAAGCCAGTCTGGTTCGTCCTGGACGAGCTCGCCAGCCTCAACAAACTGCCGCAGCTCCACACGGCCGTGACCGAGAACCGGAAGTACGGGAACCCGGTCGTGCTCGGTTTCCAGGGTCGCAGCCAGATTGAAAGGCGCTACGGCCAGGACGCCGAGGCGATGCTCTCGCAGCCTGCGACGAAGATCTTCTTCAAGACCTCCGAGCCACGCGCGGCGAAGTGGATTTCGGAGACGCTGGGCGAGATCGAGGTGGAGCGGCTGAGGGAATCGCGGTCGCCTGGCCTGCTCCTCTCCAGGAAGAACTATGCGCTGGAGATTGCTACCAAACCTCTCGTCATGGCTTCCGAGATCGCCGGGCTCGAGCCGCTCTCCGGGTACATCAAGCAGGAGAACCGGGCGGTGCCGGTGAGGTTTGCATACGTGCCGAAGCGCAGCCTGCAGCCGGAGTTCATCGAGCGGAAGATGACGATCCCGGAGCCCAGGCCGCTGCCGCCTCCGGTTGCCGAACCCACTGCGACCCAGGCTGAGGCTCAGCCTTCCAAATCGGTCCAGCCGCCATCGGTGCAAACACCCGCCAAGGTGGTAGCTCGTCAGCAGCGAAAGGCAATGGCTACAGTTCCCGTCGCGAAGCCGGAATCGGCGCTTCCGCTCTTCGCAGAGCCCGCCTCCGAGGAGCCTACGCAGCCGGAACCGCGCAAATCGGCCTTCAAGAAGAAAGAGGGGGCCGCGCGCGAGTGGAAGCCGGTGGACTGAGTGACGAGATAGGCGTTTTTCTGGACCAACCAGCTTGAGAAAAGAGACAAGCGCCGGTCTTCCGAGGCTACAGTGGCGCTGATGAGGTTCCTGGACTAGTTGACTGACATTGGCGTTCCAACTTCTCATGCCGCTTGCCGGCTCCGGGCCAGGACATCCCGTCATCAGCTACTTCGCTCAGGCGGGGTTAAGGGAAACATGCATTCGAGGCGAAGTTCCTGCGCCGTTACGGTCTGCGGCGTACCGATGGTGGTGACCATCGAGAAGTAGGAGATTCGTTCAGCGCCCCTGCGAAACGTGATCGGCAGAATGGGGCTGTCCGGGCGTGTAGAGATGGGCAGCTTCTCGGCACCGGGGTATCGCTTGAGTTCTTCCAACAGTGAGTGCAGCTGGTCGTCGAGAACCAGTCCCAGAGCTTCGCGGCGTACACGCTGCAGGAGCCCCGCTGCGACCGTCTCCCAATCTTCGATGTGCGGGCGCAGAGCAAGGGGATCAAAGGTGAGCTTCAAGAGATTACGCGGTTTGGGAAAGGCGTTGAGATCGATCATCGAGCCGAAGAACGCTGGAGCCGCGGCGTTCGTTCGCACAACATTCCAATAGCGATCGAGCAGAAGCGCGGGATGAGGCTCATGATTCGAGAGCATCTGGTCGATGGCGTTCGTCACTACTTTCATAGTCCCATCATCCAACGCTGCTTCTGCATAAAGAGGGGCGTACCCCGCAACGAGCAGCAGGGCGTTGCGCTCCCGGAGCGGAATGGTCAAGGCTTCAGATAAAGTCACCAGCATGCTGCGGGAGGGAACGCTTCGACCGCTTTCTACAAAGCTGAGATGGCGCTGCGAACTCCCGCTTTCAGAAGCGAGGTCAAGCTGGCTGAAGCCACGCTGGCCGCGCCAGTAGCGCAACATATCTCCGACCGAGGCAGGTCGGCTACTTGCGGTACCCTTCGCATCTTTGATCGTCATCGATTCTCCGGTATCGCTTGCTCCTCAGAATTGCAGCTGCCGCCGTCGCATTCAACTACCTGCGAGGTAATTGCATATCCTTCGCTGGCACGAGAGGATCAGCCATCGACCCTTGTGGAGTCGCAACGTGCTCGTCGACCACTGTCGCTGAGCACAACCAACGATCTCATCGCATCGCCAAAGCTGGATCTTCGTGAAGGAGCATAAACATGAACGGACTCAATTCGCTGTTGGAACGTAATAAGCAGGTGGCAGCTCAAGACGCCGCAGCGGGGATATTGCAACCTTCGCTGCCCGATGCGCTTCCCCTAGCGAAGGCAATCATCATCGGTTGCGCGGACATGCGCGTTGACCCTGCGCACATTCTGGGCCTCGAGCCGGGCGAGGCAGTTGTGATGCGAAACATCGGGGGCCGTGTCACGCCGGGACTGCTGGCGCAGTTGGGAATGCTTGGCCATATCGGGCAGGTCGCAGGGAAGATTCCGGGCGGTGGTGGTGAATTTAACATCATCGTGCTTCAACACACAGATTGCGGCATCACGCGCCTTGTGAACGAGCCTGCAATGCTGACGCAGTACTTTCAAGTGCAGGAGCCGGACCTGAAGGCCAAAACCATTCTCGACCCGCACGCTGCAGTAGCCGCAGATGTTGCGACACTGCGAGCAGTACCTGGACTGCCGGGTGAGTGGCTCGTTTCCGGGCTCGTGTATGACGTAGCAACCGGCCAGATTGAGACCGTTGTGCCTCCACAACTAGTCGCTTCGTGAGCTTTAGAGGAGAGATTCGATGGTCACCGACATCCCTACGAGAGCAAAGATCCGTATCCCGCGGGGATGTCAACGGGTTTGGTATCGAGATGTCGCATTGTAGGAAGTAGCGCGGTACAGGCCTAAGATTCTTCTCACATGCTGACGATCTCGAAACCTCTTTCCGGTGGCCAGGCCAGGACGTACCATGCCCGCGAGTTCGCAGCGA
>CAXTEW010000273.1:0-3713 GCA_964243175.1 uncultured Acidobacteriaceae bacterium | reverse complement strand
AGCTCGGCATCGCCCACCGCATGCTCGGCGGGCACAAAGCCAGCCAGGTTGCCCAGCAGGAAGCGAAACGTATTGCGCAGCTTGCGGTAGTTGTCGGCGACGCGCTGCATCAGGTTCTCGCTGGCCGCCACATCCTCGCGGAAGTCGACCGACGCCACCCACAGCCGCACGATCTCCGCGCCCAGCCGATTCGAAATATCAACCGGATCCACGCCATTGCCGAGCGACTTCGACATCGCCCGGCCCTGCTCGTCCAGCGTCCAGCCGCTGGTCGCCACCTTGCGATACGGTGCCCCGCCTGCGTCCCGGGTGCCGACCGCGGTCAGCAGCGAGGTGTGGAACCAGCCGCGATACTGGTCGCCGCCCTCGAAGTACAGGTCGGCCGGCACGCCCAGCGCGGGATCCTCCCCCAGCACCGCGCTCCAGCTTGAGCCCGAGTCGAACCACACGTCCAGAATGTCCCGTTCCTTCTCCCAGCGGCCTGTTGCTCCGCACCGTGGACACGCCCGGTCGGCACCGAGGATCTGCTCGGTCGTCTCGGTGTGCCAGGCGCTGGCGCCTCCCTGCCGCACCAGCTCCACAATCTTCTGGTTGACCTCGCGGTCGCGTAGCGGCTCATGGCAGGCGCCGCAGAGAAACACCGCGATGGGAACGCCCCAGACCCGCTGGCGCGAGATACACCAATCCGGACGGGTGGCGATCATGTTGGCGATCCGCTCCTCGCCCCATTTCGGATCCCAGGTGATCTCCCGGTGGATCTGCTGCAGCGCCCGCTCGCGGAACGTCGCGTCGCCGGCATCATCGTCGTCGTCATCAAACGAGCGCGACTTCGACGAGTAGGGCATCGCCGTTTCCATCCCGATAAACCACTGCTCGGTCGCGCGAAAGATGACTGGCTTGTGGCAGCGCCAGCAATGCGGGTACGAGTGGTAGATCTCGGCCTGGCCCAGCAGCGCGCCTACCGAGCGCAGGTGCTCAATGATGTCCGGGTTCGCCTGGAACACCGTCTTACCTTCCCAGGTCGCGACCCCATTCCGCAGGCGGCCGGCACTGTCGACGTTGCACTCGGCGCTCAGGCCGTAGCGGACGCCGGTCTGGAAGTCGTCCGCACCATGGGCCGGTGCTGTGTGCACCGCGCCTGTTCCCTGGTCGGTCGTGACGTAGTCGGCCAGCACGCCCAGGATGGAGCGCTCGAGGAAGGGGTGCTGGAACGTGGCGCGGTCGAGCACCCGGCCAGGAAAGCGGGCGATTTCTGTCACGTCGCCCAGTGCGCAGGCCTCACGCACACTCGCCGCCAGCTCGGCTGCGACCATATATATCTCGCCGCTGCCGGTCTGGAGCGCGACGTACTCAAAGTCCGGGTGGAAAGCGACCGCGACAGAGGCAGGAAGTGTCCAGGGCGTTGTTGTCCAGATGATCGTCCAGACCTGCTTTCCTTCAAGTGACGGATGAAGGTTCACGGCGGAACTCGTCAGCGCATAGCGAACATAGACGCTGGGCGAGGTGTGCATCTCGTACTCCACCTCGGCCTCGGCAAGCGCGGTACGGTCATTGAGGCACCAGTACACCGGCTTTAGGCCCTTGTAGACAAACCCCCGTTCGAAAAACTGGTAGAAGGTCGCAAGCGTCGCTGCCTCGTAGGGCTTCGCCATGGTCAGGTAGGGCTGGTCCCAGGCGCCGAACACACCCAGCCGCTGGAACTGGCTCCGCTGCAGGTCGACGTACTTCTGGGCGTATGCCCGGCATGCCTCCAGAAAATCTTCGGCCGGCATCTCGAGCTTCCTACGGCCAAGCTGCTCGTCGACCTTGATCTCGATTGGCAGCCCATGGCAATCCCAGCCAGGCACGTAAGGCGAGTCAAAGCCTGCCATCGTCTTTGACTTCACCACAAAATCCTTGAGGCACTTGTTCAGCGCGTGGCCCAGGTGGATGGGTCCATTGGCGTACGGCGGCCCGTCATGCAGCACGTACTTCTTCGCGCCCCGGCGCCCCTCGCGGATCTGCTCGTAGAGCCTGCTTTCGGCCCACTGCTGCAGTCGCAGGGGCTCGTTCTGGGGCAGGTTAGCTTTCATGGGGAAAGCTGTTTCCGGTAAGGTCAGTGTTTTCTTCAGCTCGGGTGGTGTGCCGGGCGGCGTGGTCTCGCCAGCAGCGGCTTGGCTTTCACTCATTGCGTACAACTTTCCTTAAAACTGGACTCGGCTTGCGCAGGGATCCCGGGTTCACCGGGCTGGGTCGGACGCTTGATTTGTGAGAGTAATTGTATAGTCCGGTAACTTTGAGGCCCCGCCCACGTCTATCTCCCATCAAGGCCCGCGTGCGAGACACAGCCGGGTCGGCGGGCGATAATACAGAGATCACGCTTGCCACGACGTAGCACGCACGGGAAAGCTACGAGCCGGGTGATCCCGCTTGCCCCTATTGACCCTGAAACGGATATCGCCATGAGCAATGATGTGTTGACTCCTCCCGAAGAAGAAACGCTGCAGCAACAAGGGCGCCTCGACCACACCCAGCTGATGCCGGTCGGGACAGAAGGCAGGGTGTGGGAGTCGCTGGTCGCGAATGTTCGCGACGTCTTCCATCCCGCCAAGCTGCCGCCGCTCGAACTCACCTCGACGCCGGTTACCGTGCGCGATCCATTTGCCGAAAAGCGCTCGCCCTTGTCGAGCGGCCTGGCCATTCTGTTCTACCTGCTGCTGGCCGCGCTGCTCTTTTTCTGGCCGAAGAAGCAGGTGCCGCAGGTCAAGGAAGCCGTAGTAACCCCGCTCGACATCTCCGCGTACCTGCCCAAGGCGCCGACGCTGGCCGGCGGCGGTGGCGGCGGTGGCGCGCACTCGATTGTGCCGCCAACCAAGGGTAAGCTGCCCGAGTTCACCAAGGTACAGGTGACGCCGCCGCAGGTCCTGCTGATCGATCACCCGAAGCTTCCTGTGCCGGCGTCTGTGGTTATGCCGCCGATGAAAGTGGCTGACGCAGCCCTGCCGAACATTGGTCTCCCGCAGGCCTCTGCGGTCACCCTCTCGGCGGGCAGCGGTTCTGGTTCGGGCATTGGCACCGGCAAGGGCGGTGGACTGGGTATCGGCAGCGGCGGCGGCATCGGGCCAGGCACGGGCGGCGACACTGGCGGCGGTGCAGCGCATGTCGGCGGCAGCGTTTCCTCGCCCAAGCTGATCTATGGTCCGGAGCCGGAGTTCTCAGACGAGGCGCGCCGGCAGAAGTACCAGGGCGTGGTCGTCGTCTCGATCATTGTGGATGCGCAGGGAAACCCGCAGCGGCCCCGGATCGTGCGGGCGCTTGGCATGGGACTGGATGAGAAGGCTCTCGAAGCAGTAAAGCAGTACAAGTTCAGGCCTGCCATGCAGGGCGGCAAACCCATCCCGGTCGAGATCAATATCGAAGTGAACTTCCAGCTGTTCTAGGGCGTAGACCGCCTGCGCGGCTGGCGCCCACTTCGTGGATGTGTTTCTAGAGTCAAATGCCACGTCAGTGGCCGCCAGCCGCGCAGGCGGTCTACGTCCTTGGTTCGTAGCCAAATAGCTTGTCGAGAGTAATGGGCAGCTCGCGGAAGCGGCTCCCTGTCGCGTGGTAGATCGCGTTCGCGAGTGCAGCTGGCACGCCGGTGATACCGATTTCGCCAATCCCTCGCACACCAAGCGGGTTCAGGCGCGTGTCCGGGTGTTCGACGAAGTCGACCGTGAACTCGGGAATATCGG
>CAXTEW010000272.1:0-3733 GCA_964243175.1 uncultured Acidobacteriaceae bacterium | reverse complement strand
CTCACGCTGCGGCTTTTCCATGGGCGCGGCGGCACGGTCGGCCGTGGCGGAGGGCCGACGCATCGTGCAATCTATGCGCAGCCGCTTGAGTCCTTCGACGGCGGCATCCGCATCACCGAGCAGGGCGAAGTGCTGAACTGGAAATACGGTGACACCGTGCTGGCCGAGCGCAATCTGGAGCTGATGATTGCCGCATCGCTCGATGCGCTGGCCCGGCCGAACCTGCGCGCGGGCGGTCACCAGACCGGCGAACTGCTGCCGGAGTGGGAAGAAGCCTTCGAAGCCTTGTCAGCCGACGCGTTTGCTTTCTACCGGACCCATATCATGGACGATCCGGAGATCTTTTACTTCTTTGAAACAGCCACGCCGATGGCCGAGCTTGAGCACGCGAAGATAGGATCGAGGCCTGCGCGGCGCGGCGGCAAACGCTCGCTCGACAGCCTGCGCGCCATACCCTGGGTGTTCGGCTGGACACAAAGTCGACTGCTGATTCCCGCGTGGTTTGGCGTCGGTCACGCGCTGCACAGTTACAGCGAAAAGCCGGGCGGCGCCGAGCGGCTGCGCGCCATGATGCGTGAGTTTCCGCTCTTTATCGATCTCATCCGCAACGTCGAGGTCGCTCTTGCCAAGGCAGATATGGGCATAGCCTCGCTCTATGCCTCGCTGGTGCCGGATGTGGAAGTAAGAGAGCGGGTCTTCGGCAAATTCACCGCGGAGTTTGAGCGGTCTCTGCAGGCAGTTCTCGCTGTTACCGGGCAAACGGAGTTACTCGAGACCAATGATGTGCTGGCACGTTCCATCCGGCTGCGCAACCCGTATGTCGATCCCCTGTCCCTGATCCAGGTAGACCTGCTGCGGAGAAAGCGCGCCGGGGAGGATACTCCCGAGGTCAACCGCGCGATCGCGGGAACGATCAACGGGATTTCGGCGGGGCTGCGGACCACTGGTTGATTGTGTGCCCGTGCGCATGAACTCAGGGCTAAGTCGCTGCGTTGCCATCCTTACCACTGGGTCATCCTGAGTGTAGGCGAAGGACCTGCGGTTGACTCTTACCTTCACGTCGCCTCTGCGGCGCCAACGCAGCACAAGGGGGGGTCATCCTGAGCGTAGCCGAAGGATCTGCTTTTTCATCGCGAGAGCAAGGGTAAGGCGAAAAGCAGATCCTTCGACTACGCCCAGGATGACACCTGTTTTTTCGCAAACACGTGGGGGTTTCAAGAGTCAGCTGGCAAGGGTCAACCGCAGGTCCTTCGGCTACGCTCAGGATGACCCTTGTTTTTTCAAACATAAAGCTTTTAAGCGCCTGTTTTTTCGCAAAGACGCGGGGCTTTAAGCGCCTTGTTTTTTCGCAAACACGCGAGGGCTTTAAGCGTCGGCGGGAAGGGTCAACCGCAGGTCCTTCGGCTACGCTCAGGATTACCCTTGTTTTTTTGCGGAGCATCGCAAGGCACCGCTTACAGCTGGCGCGTATCTTCCGCGTTCTCTTCGATCGCGGCGGGGACGAGGGGCGGAGTTTCCGGCTGCCCTGTTGCGGCGAGCAGCGACTCGACCGATAGCGCATCGACGCGGCGCAGACGGGGAAACAGCACGGACCACGCGCCGGTCACCGCGAGAGAGCCAATGCCGCCGAGCACAACCGCGCGCACTGCGCCAAACCACTGCGCGGTCAAGCCACTTTCAAACTCGCCTAACTCGTTCGACGCCCCGAGGAAGAGTGAGTTGACCGCGGATACGCGGCCGCGCATCTCGGGCGGCGTGGCCAACTGCAGGATGGAGGAGCGGATCACCACCGAAACCATGTCCGCGCAGCCGGTCAGCAGCAGGGCGAAGAGCGAGATCCAGAGCGAGTGCGACAGACCGAAGAGGATGGTTGCCGCGCCGAACAGGCCCACGCAGACCAGCATGCGCGCCCCGGCTCCGTGGCGGATGGGACGAAAGGTAAGGAAGAGCGAGACACCCAGCGCCCCGACGCCTGGCGCGGCGCGCAGCATGCCCAGCCCGCGTGGGCCGATGTGCAGAATGTTCTCGGCAAAGATCGGCAGCAGCGCGACCGAGCCACCCAGCAGGACAGCGAACAGATCCAGCGAGATCGAGCCGAGCAGCACCTGTGTTCGCAGCACATAGCGAACCCCGGCCAGCAGCACGTCGCGCGAGACCGCCTTATGCTCCATGCGGCCGGGCCGCACCTGCAGCAGGCCAATGAGCACGAGATACCAGGCCAGCGTCACAAGCGTAAACAGGTAAACGACGCCACCGCCGGCCAGGTGGGCCAGGCCGCCGCGGAAGCGCGGCATGGTGTAGAGAAAGCCGCCGATGGTCGGGCCGGAGATGGTGGCGATCTGGAAAATAGTTGCGCCCCAGGTCACCGCGTTGACGAAATGCTCCTTGGGCACCAGCGCCGGGATGAGCGCGGAGGATGCAGGCCCGCTGAACGCGCGGCCTGTGCCCATGAAGAAGAGCACGAGGTAGATAGGCAGCACGTGCTGGATGCCCGACCAGGCGAACAGCAACAGCGCCAGCGTGCAGAAGACCTGCAGCGAGTAGCAGACCAGCACCACTTCGCGCCGGTCAAAGCGGTCGGCGATATGCCCTGCCGGCAGCAGGAACAACAGCCCGGGCAGGAACAGCGCGAGGCCGGTGTAGCCGAGATCGATGGCGCGGTGGGTAATCTGGTAGACCTGCCAGGCTACGGCGAGCGCCTGCGCTTCGGCGCCAATGACGACCGCGCAGCGTGCCGCCTGGTACAGGCGAAAGTCGCGCGACTGAAAGGCCGCGGTGGCGCTTCGGGCAGGGGAACCATCAGACATACTTGTCCGTTCTCACTCGGTGGTGACTCCCGGGACGCCTCGGTCAGGAGCATCTAAAGAAATCATGGCCATGGAAAAAAAGGCGCGCGTCAGCGGCCCCGTCGAGCGCAACATCCGTTCCATTGCGCGGATGGAGGAGGATCGGGAGGAAAGGAAAACCGCCATGGACCGGTTCGCCGGGGCGGTGGGCAGCTTTGTCGGCAGCAAACTCTCCATCTTTCTCCACCTGCTGTGGTTCAGCACCTGGCTGCTGATCAACACGCACCATGTCTCCGGTGTTCATGCGTTTGACCCGGCCCCATTCTCGCTCCTGGGGCTGTGCGTCTCTGTTGAAGCCGTTCTGCTAAGCAGCTTCGTGCTGCTGAAGCAGAACCACATGCAGCACCGCGCCGACCACCTGGAGCAGCTGAATCTGCAGATTGATCTGTTGACTGAGAAGGAAGTGACCAAGTCGCTGCAGCTGCTGCGGGCTATCTGCATCAAGCTCGAGATCAGCGAGGCAGTAGGCGACGCGGAGCTGGCGGAGATGAGCCAGGTCACGTCGGTCGGCACGCTGGCGGAGCGTATTCTCACCGATCTGCCTCCGCAGGTGTAAGAACGTTCACCCTGCGCCGCTGTAGGCGATCGAGCCTTCGCTAATGGTCCATTGCACACGACCCTGCATCGGCGCGCCGGCAAACGGCATGTTTCCCGACTTGCTGCGGGACTGCACGGCCTCGTACGCCCACAGCTGCGCCGGATCGAAGATGATCGCATCCGCCCAGGAGCCCGGCTGGAGTGTGCCGCGTCCCGCGAGCCCCAGCAGCTGCGCGGGCGCAGCGGACAACAAGGCAAGAACACGCCCGAGCGGCATGCCGTGCTCACCATGCAACACTCGCAGTGCAAGACCGAGCGCTGTTTCAAGCCCGGTAATACCATTCGGCGCC
>CAXTEW010000271.1:0-3737 GCA_964243175.1 uncultured Acidobacteriaceae bacterium | reverse complement strand
CCGGCGTCAGTGTCCGGTCAGTGGGCTATCACCGGCTTCGTCGTTTCCTGCGTCATCGGCCTGGTGTTCGGGATCTACCCAGCATGGCGCGCGTCCACACTTGACCCCATCGAAGCCCTCCGCTACGAGTGAGTACTGCGCGTACGGCGAGTCGCGGCTTTGCCGCCTGCTGGTTGCGCGAAGATACTCATCCCGTTGGTCGGGTGCGGAATTCTGGCCGCGTACGAAGGAGAAGCGCCGGCTTGTTTGTCTGGTTGCGTCTCTCATCCACTTTGTCATCTCGACCGAAGTGCAGCGAAGTGTAGAGTTCTGCGTTTGCCCGGCCCTCCATGGCTCCGGGACCAGTCTTTATAGGCGCAACGCGCGTGTCGCCGTACGCGCAGTACCGTGTCGCCGTACGCGCAGTACTGTGGCGCTAGTACTAAACTGAAGCCAGGACTTATGGTGTCAACAGTTGTCGCGGCAGTCACGACTCTCCTCACGATTGCAGGATTCTTCTTTTATCTACTCGCCCTGCTGAGCGCGCGGTCTTTCGGACGCGCCGCTCGGCGTGGGCTGCCCGTATTTACGCCGCCGGTGAGCATTTTGAAGCCGGTCAAGGGACTTGATTCCGAGATGTATGCGAGCTTTGCCAGCCACTGCCGGCAGCAGTATGGCGCGGAATATGAACTGATTTTCGGTGTCAGCAGCCTGGAAGATGCAGCCGTGGCCGCGGTCGAGCAGTTGAAGCTGGAATTTCCCCTGCAGCGGATTGTGCTTGTCGATTGTCCTGAAGTGCTGGGCACCAATGGCAAGGTGAGCAACCTGGCGCAGATGGTGCTGCAGGCGCAATTCGATCATATTGTTATCAATGACAGTGACATATCAGTTTCGTCGCATTATTTGACGAGGATCATGGCTGCCTTCCAGGCTGTGAACCGGAAGCAGAAGCCGGGCCGGAAAGGCAAAGTGGGCCTGGTGACTGCGCCGTATCGCGGCAAGTCTCATGGAACGATTGGATCGAAGATGGAGGCGCTGGGCATCTCGACCGACTTCATGGCCGGTGTGCTGACGGCACGGATGCTTGAAGGTGGCATCCGCTTTGGACTTGGGTCGACGCTGGCATTTTCGCGCGAGGCGCTGGACGCGATCGGCGGGCTGCGGCCGCTGGTCGATTATCTTGCCGACGACTACGAATGCGGGGCGCGTGTGTATGCCGCCGGGTATGACGTGGCGTTGAGCGCGGAGGTGGTCGAGACCTATGTGCCGCCGTATCGTTGCGCAGATTTTCTGGCGCACCAGATTCGCTGGAGCCGGACCACGCGTGATTCCCGCAAGTGGGGCTATGCGGGACTGGTCTTCACCTTCGGATTGCCTTGGGCGTTCTTGAACCTGATTGCGTCGGGATTCAGCCTGCCGAGCGTCGCGCTGTTTGTACTGACGCTGGTCGCACGGACGGCGCTGGCATTGAGCGTGGGCGTCGGCATCCTCGGCGATGTGCAGGTCCTGCGGGATATCTGGCTGCTGCTGCCGCGCGACCTGGCGGCACTGGGACTGTGGGTGTGGAGCTTCGCCGGTGATACGGTCGTGTGGCGCGGCCATCGCTTTACGTTGAAGGATGGGAAATTGAGCCGCGTTGCTGCTTAAGCAGTTTTACTTTGAATGCGTAACCGCGGAAGCAGACGCGGATCGTAGAGGGCGCTGGTGCTCTTGACGATGCTGATCTCGCCCGCACGAGGATGAAGCGGGTTCAGCAGGTAATTCCAGGTTTCGGGCAGAATGGCGGACGGTACCTTCGCGATAGCGGCAGTACGAGCGCGCAGCCAAGCATCGCCGAGCGAGCGGGTGCAGGTCAGGTCCAACTTCCACTCGGCTTTGTGCAGGCGGGATTCGGGCTGCAGTTCTTCAATCGCCAGGTCATCCGGGATGGCGACTTCGAGCAGCTGGTAGTGCAGGGGAACATTATCTTCGTTCAACTCGAGATGAACGAGAATCTCGATCATGGCGCCGGCTGGAGACGCCGCCAGATAGACGACGGGAAGACCAGCGGTGTGCCAGCGGGCGCTGTAGCGAAGGCCGCCTTCTCCTGAGAGGCCGGCGTGATTACTGATCCTCCACAGCATAGGCATCAGGCAAACATGCCGTATTCAATCTGGCCCAGCATCTCTTCGACCATGCGTCCGCCGATTTCGGTGCGGAGCATCTGGATGGGCGTGCGGTCGGCGAAACGCGTTTTTGGGGCGTTCAGCCATTGCCTCGCTTTGTCAGAGGCGCCGAAGGTGCGCACAGACTGATTGTAGACGCGTACCAGGCGCGCCAGTTTGTCGGATTCGTCCAGGCTGAGCGGTTCGTTCCGCGCCTTACGATGTTTCAGGGTGCGCGCTGGCAGGACTACTTCGTAGATGTCAGCGGGGCGCAGACCTGAGTCGCCGATGAACTGGTTCAAGGTTGAAAGCGCCACACCGCTTTCGACGGAAGAAAGGTCCTGCTCAAGAGCGTTCCAGATGATTGCGGAGTGTGCCATATGGACATTATGCCATATGTGGGTCGGCAGAGTGGCGGTTAACTTCTCCAGCGTAACGTTACTGGGGCGGAAAGTGGATGCTTAGACGGTTTGCCGGAGGCGGCATCGAGATGCGCCTGTTTCAGCGCAAAGTACCATTTGGCGGGCCGATCGGCGTCGTCGATGAGCATCAGGCTGGGGTGGTATTTGAGTCCTTCGGCCTGCTGAATCATGGTTTCCTGGTCCTGCCGGACGAAACGGGCGCCGAAGAACTTCGCGATTGTAGTGACCAGCGGCACGGCGTAGAAGACGTTCCACGCGGCTGCGACATCGATGCGGCAGGCGTTGGGCGTAGTGGGTGTGACGGTGGTAAGGCTGGCAAACCACTTCGGGCCGCAGCGGATGGTCTCGTACCGGCGGTTGGGAAGAACGAAATCGATGGTGGTGGTGATGGGTTCGCCGTAGACGCCGAGGAGTTTATAGGGTGCCGAGTTACCGGAGGGCGCGTGCGCAGACATGCGGAAGCCATCGGGGATCGGCTCGAAATTCTTGGCTTTCTCGTGGATGGAATGCTTGCTGCGCCACCACCAGGACTGATGGACAAAGGGGCCGTGTGCGGGGTCCATCAGACCGATGATGCCGTGATCGACGTTGCAGGGAAGGTCGGCGGTGAGGTGGGCGGAGCGGAAACGGCCGCCAAATTTAGGGATCTCGGGGACGGGCGGCAAGGCTTCGTCTGCCCGGATGCGGCCGCGGCCGGGAGACGGGACGTAGACCCATGCGTAGCCGTCGCGCTCCACGCAGGGGAAGGCGCTGGCGTAGATTTTGCCGGGATCGAGAGTGTCGGCGGTCGTCAGCGAGGGGATGTCTTTGCATTGCCCGGAGCCTGCTTCAAACGCCCAGCCGTGGTATTTGCAGGTGACATTTTTGCCATCGAACCAGCCACAGGACAGAGGGATGCCACGGTGCGGGCAGCTGTCGCGCATGGCGAAAAGTGTGCCATCCTGTTTGCGGCCCAGAACAATGGGAAGGCCGAGCAGGGTGGTGGTGATCATGCTGGTTCCTTGCAACCGGTCGCTGCGTAGAGCCGGGTACCAGTCGTCGAACAGGAGAGTAGCCGACGGTTGGGCAAGCAGACTGTCGTCCTTCTGACTTGGAACTGCGGGCGTGATGGTAACGATACTGTCGGCCATGAAATCTGCACCTTAGTATCGCAGAGGACATCTCTAGAGGGGCGTGTCTGCGATGATGGCGG
>CAXTEW010000270.1:0-3749 GCA_964243175.1 uncultured Acidobacteriaceae bacterium | reverse complement strand
GAGCGCAACACCAGTTCGGTCGCAATCAGCGCGACGATCGCAAAGATGCTCAGCGCACAGGCGACCATCAATCCGCGAAATGCGCTATCACTCCATGCCGAGCTCCCACGGGCTGCCAGAAACTGTCGGATCGGCGAGGGTTCCTGCAGGGGCGCGGGCCCGGCCGCCGGTGCGGTCTGTACCTGCGCAGCAGTCTGGGAGAGCGATTCAGAGAAGCTTGGTATCCGAAGTTGCTGTGTTTTGCTGTCCACCAACGACCAGCCTATCGAGCTTTGTTGAATAACAGGTGAATTGTGGGCAGGCGGGCGCGTTGTCTGCGTCAGTGCCGCTGAAGGTCTGACTATCTCTCTTCCGGCTGCCTGGCCCTGGCCCGAGCCGGCACCGCATCGGGTGCCCCTCGCCCCTGGGACGTGGGTTTGGGCCCACTCGGAAAACCCTGCTGTGTCGCTCTGTGAACAGCCCGGGGAGGGGCCTCGCCTGGACCCACGTCTCAGGGGCGAGACGTGGGGCACCCGGCACCACGTCCCGCTGCTGTTGCTACTTCATCTGGGCGACCGTGGCCTTCACCTTTGTTGCGACAGACGGCGGCAGCGGGGCATAGTACAGCGACGCTGCCTCGGTCTCGCCATGATCCAGCATCCACTCGAGGAAGTCCCTCAGCACTTTGCTCTTGGCCGCATCCTGGCCCTGCACAGGGATCAACAGCCATGTAAAGCTTGAGATCGGGTACACGTCCGAACCCACCTGGTTGGTGATCGAGAGCCGGTAGTCAGCGGGCATTGTCTTGACGGCCGCTGCTGAAGCCGCGACACCTTCGATGCTCGCTTTGACGAACTTGCCCGAAGCGTTCCGGATGGAGCCATACGGGATCTTGTTCTGCAGCGCATAGATCAGCTCCACGTAGCCGATAGAGCCGGGCATCTGGCGTACCAGGCCGGCAATGGCCTCGTTGCCCTTGCCGCCAAGGCCCTTCTTCCAGTCCACAGCCGTACCCGTGCCGACGCCGTTCTTCCAGTCCGGGCTTACCTTCGAAAGGTAATCCGTGAAGATGTATGTCGTCCCGGAACCATCCGAGCGGTGGGTCACGATGATCTCGGTGCTCGGCAGCTTGACACCAGGATTGTCCTTGGCGATGCGCGCATCACTCCAGTTCGCGATCTTGCCCAGGTAGATATCGGCGAGCACGTCCGGCGAAAACTTGAGTTCCTGGGTCACGCCCGGCAGGTTGTAGATCGGCACAACGGCGCCCAGCACGGTGGGAATATGGATCACCTTGATCTTGGATTCCTTGATCTGCGCGTCGGTCATGGGGCCATCGGTCGCGCCGAAATCGACCGTGCCGGCCGTCACCTGCCGAATGCCGCCTCCCGAGCCAATCGGCTGGTAGTTGATCTGGACGCCGCTATGCTGCGCGCTGTACTCGGAGAACCACTTGGAGTAGATCGGATTGGGAAAGGTCGCGCCAGCGCCGTTCAGCTTCTGCGCGATGGCGGCGGAAGCTGTACACAGGATCAATGCAGCGCTAAGGAGTGTGGTCCGTTTCACTTGTATTCTCGCTTTCTGCTTGGTGCATTCTTGCTGCGCTTTGTTACAGGCACTTTACACGGCGTTGAAATAGTGAATTTGCTTCCTCTTGCTGCGGCCCCGCTGCGCTACGTCTGTGCAGCCAGCCTTCGGCCGGGCGAGCCGATGGCAGTCAGCGGACGCCGGCGAAGCCCTTTCACCTGCTCACCAGGCCATCCGCGCGGCTGCCTCCACGGGACGTTCCGTCCCCCCGGTCGCTGGCAGCAGGAAGACGAATCGCGTGCCGAAGCCTAGTTCGCTCTCCGCGCGGATGGCGCCGCCATGCGCCAGGATGATGTGCTTCACGATGGCAAGTCCCAGGCCGGTGCCGCCGGAGTCGCGCGATCGCGCCTTGTCCACCCGGTAGAAACGCTCGAAGATACGCTCCAGGTGCTCGGACGCGATACCCTGCCCGAAGTCCTCCACCCAGAACTCGACACCGGGCCCTGCCTCCCGCGCGCCGACACGCACCCGTCCGCCGGAACGCCCGTACTTCATCGCATTCTCGATCAGGTTGCCGAAGACCTGGTTCAACGCATCCAGGTCTGCCAGCACGTAGGTTGCCGGTGCCGGGTCACGCTCGAGCGCCACCCCGGAGTCGATCGCCATTCCGGCCAGGGAGTCGATCGCGTCGTCAATCAAGGTATCGGCCCGGATCGCCTGCGGCTTAATGCGGTAATCGCCAGCCTCCACGCTGGCCAGCGCCAGCAGGTCGGCCGTCAGCCGGTTCATGCGCGTGGCGTTGCGCAGAACGATGCTCAGGAACTCGCGTGCCTGGTCGGAAAGCTGTTCCTCACTATCGATCACAGTCTCAACGTAGCCGCTGATCGAGGTGAGCGGCGTGCGCAGCTCGTGCGAGACATTGGCGACAAAGTCACGGCGCATCCGCTCGGTCCGCTCCACCTCCGTGACATCGTGCAGCACCACGACCGCGCCGCCGCCGGGCATCGGCGCCGCGCTGACAGCAAAGGCCCGGCCCGGCACAAATGAGGTCGCGCGGCCTCGCCCTAGCGCGTTCTCTCGCAGCGCCACCTGCACACAACGCAGCACCTCCGGGTCGCGCACACACTCCACCAGCGACCGGCCTTCGCGTACCGCCGACGGCGAGATCGCCCTCATCTTGCTGTTGGACCAGGTGACCTGGGACTGCGGAGAAATCCCGATCACCGCCTCCTGCATGCTGTCGAGCAGCACGGCGAGCTCGCGTCGCGACCCGTCCAGCGCGCGGAAACTCGCCTCCAGGCGTGCCGCCGTGCTGTCGAGCGCATGGGCTACTTCGGAGATCTCGTCGAGCCGACCCTCCTCAACCCGCGCCGACAGTTCGCCCGAAGCAATGCGGTTGGCGAAGCGCACAATCCTCGAGAGCCTCCGGGCGACGCGCTGCGCCAGGAATGCCGCCATGAAGGCGGCAAAGCAGAGCGCCAGCAAGGACGCAAACAGGAGGTCGCGTCGCAGCAGCTGCAACGTCGCGTGAACGCCGGCAAGGGAGAAAGCCATCTCGGCGCGGTACACGCCCGCGGGCATCGTCACCTTGAGCGTGTCACCCTGCAGCACCGCGCTGGTGGGCGCAGGCACTCCACCCGCCGGCACCGCGTGCAGCGCGTTCGATTCAGGCAGCGTATGTACCACGGCATCCTGGGCCGTGCGCGCTGCAATGACTCCGGAAGCAGCAAAAGCCTGCGTCACTGCTTGCCCGGCGCTGTTGAAAACGGTGATGTCCGCACGCGCGGCGAGCGCCTGCGCCGAGACCACCTGCGGCAGCGCGGCAGCCGGCGTCGTGCCCAGCTGTGCCGCCATCAGCCCGGCCTTGGTGGTGTAATACGCCTGCGCCTGTCCGTACAAGGAGTGCTGCACGAAGCGGCGGACAGAAAAGTCAAGGATCGCTGTGCCGATGCACAGCACCAGCATGAACGAGAAAAGCAGCTTGGTGAAAACGCGACCAGTCATTTCCCGGCGACTCCCGTCTTTGCCAAGGCCGCTTCCAGTCTAGCCGCAGCATAGAGAAAGGGGCGTTGCTGCGAAACACAGCTGTGCAAGCAGGAAAATGCAGGGTCAACCGCAGGTCCTTCGACTTCGCTCAGGATGACCCGGTTTTCCTTCATGCGCGCTTCTCTAAACTGGGACCGCGCTTCTCGGGTCCGCGCTCTCGGGTCCGCGCTTCTTTAATCGGGTCATCCTGAGCGAAG
>CAXTEW010000269.1:0-3760 GCA_964243175.1 uncultured Acidobacteriaceae bacterium | reverse complement strand
AGGCGCTGCGGGTACGCGTGGGGTCACGCTACAGATTGCTCTACCGGAAAAGCTTCAGAAAGTCTCCAGCTAATCGAGCCGCCGCGCTCGCGTCACAGCGCGCATCGCCGCCGAAGAGCGCACCGATGAGCGCGACCGAGTCAGCACCCGCGCCCCAGACAGCCTGCACATTTGCCAGCGTAATACCCCCGATCGCGACCAGCGGTTTCGCTGTTGCCTTGCGCGCTGCCTGCACGCCGGGGGGCCCGATCGGTTGCTCCGCGTCGGGCTTGCTCGCGGTGGCAAAGACGGGCCCGGCCGCTACGTAATCGGCGGCGGTGTTGTCGGCAGCAAGCGCCTGCGCTGCGGTGTGGGTCGACAAGCCAAGGATCGCTGCAGGACCCAGCAGGCGGCGTGCTTCGTCTATCGCGGCATCATCCTGGCCGAGGTGCACGCCGTCGAAGCCGCACGCTGCGACCAGCGCAACATGGTCGTTCAGGATCAGGCGCATGCTGGTACCCGCGGCTTCGCGCGCCGCGGCTGCCGCGCGGAGGATCTCCCCGCGCGCGGCTGTTTTCATGCGCAGCTGCAGCAGGCTCACGCCAGCGCCGGCGAGCGCGCGCACGGTGCTGTCCAGGTAGCGGGCACGCTCTGCGGGGTCAGAGGGGAAATAACTCTCGTCGAGAATGGGGTAAAGAGGCGGCAGGCGAAATGGCATAGTTCGAATCTACAAGCGCCGGTCCAGTGCTGGCTGTGATCGGCAGAAGCAAGCGCGAAAGAAAAGCAGATCCTTCGGCTTCGCTCAGGATGACCAATCTTCGATTCGCATCACCGCGCGGCTGGCGCAATCGGGGAGTCTGCCCTAACATCAGGAGCAGCAGAAATGAAGAAAACACCACACCCCCAGCCAGCCACGAAGCAGAGCGCGGGACCCGAGCCACGCTGGCCTGCGATCCTCGCGCTGTTCGCCGTGGGCGCGCTGGAGCTGGTACTTCCCCACCAGCTTGCCTTTGGTCCGCGCTGGTTCTTGCTGTTACTGGTTGTTGTCTTCACGGTGCCAGCGGTTGTGGCGCGTCGACGTGGCAATCATCGTCTCAACCAAATTTTTTCGTATTTCGCCAATGCTTTGGTCACGCTCGCACTGGTGTGGTCGCTCGCCGTGCTGGTGCGCTCGTTGCCGCGGCACACGCTGGCGCCACGGCAGCTGCTGGTGGTGGCAGCGGTGTTGTGGACCAGCAATGTGCTGGTATTTGCGTCGTGGTACTGGCGGCTCGACGCGGGCGGCCCGCACGCACGGGATCTGCGCGAGGCCCACACGGATGGTGCGTTTCTGTTCCCGCAAATGACCATGACCCAAGCGGGCGCCAACCCGATAGCCAGCGGATGGACACCAGGCTTTGTCGACTACCTGTTTCTTGCATTCAATACCAGCACCGCGTTCTCGCCGACGGACGTGCCGGTTCTGTCGCGCTGGGCCAAGCTGCTGATGATGGTGCAGAGCAGTGTTTCGCTGATTACCATCGCGCTGCTCGCCGCACGGGCGGTCAATATCCTGTAAGTGCCGAACCCGCCTGCGCGCCTGCCGGTCGTTTGCGTTGCATCTCGCGTTGACTTACAAGTCACACCACGAGTGGCCGCCAGGCGCGCAGCCCGTTTTTGTGTTTTAAGCGTGCGAGCCTAGTCGCTGGGCGCAACGATATGCGGGGCCAGAGCGCGCTGTTCCTTTTCGCGTTCAAAGAAGCGCTCCATGAACTTCGTGTCGAATTCGCCCTTGCGAAACTCTGGGTCCGCGAAGATACGCCGGTGCAGCGGCACGCTGGTGTGAATGCCTTCGACCACGAACATTTCCAGCGCCCGCTCCATCCGCGCAATCGCCTCGCTCCTGTCCTTGCCGTGCACAATCAGCTTGGCAATCAGCGAGTCGTAATCCGGCGGCACGACACCCTCTGCATACTGCGCCGTGTCGACGCGCACACCATTGCCACCCGGCAGGTTGAAGACCGTGATTTTTCCAGCGGAGGGCATGAAGTTCTGTGGGTGCTCGGCATTGATGCGGCACTCGATAGCATGCCCACGTATCTGCACCGGGTCAGGGATGATCGACGATAGTTTCTCGCCGGCAGCGATGCGCAGCTGTGCCTTGACGAGGTCGACGCCTGTGATCATTTCAGTTACCGGATGCTCGACCTGGATGCGTGTGTTCATTTCAATGAAGTAGAGCTTGCCATCTTCATCCATCAGAAATTCGATCGTGCCGGCGTTCTGATAACCCACATCGGCAAGCGCCTTCCGAATGGTCTTGCCGATATCGTCGCGCATCTTCTGCGTTACCTGCAGCGAGGGCGCTTCTTCAATCAGCTTCTGATGCCGGCGCTGGATGGAACACTCGCGCTCGCCAAGCGAGAGGACGTTGCCATGCTCATCGGCCAGCACCTGGAACTCGATATGGCGTGGACGCTCGATGAATTTTTCCATGTACAGATCGCCATTGCCAAAGGCATTTGCCGCTTCGGTCGACGCGGCCTGGTACAGCGCGGGCAGCTCGTCGGCGGTGCGCACGATACGCATGCCGCGCCCGCCGCCGCCGGCCACTGCTTTCAGAATGATGGGGTAACCAATAGATTTCGCCCACTGGAGCCCTTCGTCTTCGCCGCTCAGCACACCGTCCGAGCCCGGCAGTATGGGCACCTTCGCCTTCTTCATGGTCTGGCGCGCCATGGACTTTTCGCCCATCATGCGCGTGACCTCGGGCGGCGGCCCGATGAACTTGATGTTGGATTGGCGACACACTTCTGCGAAGTTCGCGTTCTCACTCAGCAGCCCGTAGCCGGGGTGGATCGCGTCGACATCCGCAATTTCAGCAGCGGCAATCACGGCGGGCACATGGAGATAACTTTCCTTCGATCGCGGGGGGCCGATGCAGATCGCCTCATCGGCGAAACGCACATGCAGCGAGTTGCGATCGGCCTCGGAGTAAATAGCGACCGTGCGGATACCGAGTTCCTTGCAGGCACAGATGACGCGCAGCGCGATCTCGCCGCGATTGGCAATCAGGACTTTTCTAAACATGGGGAAAGCTTTTCTCCAGCCTGGTGAAACAGCACAGGAGCCCTGGGCTGCTCGGCGAGTACGTGTCTTGTTCTGGAAACCCAATCGATGGCGCGGCGAGCAGCGCGGCTTCAGCCTTTTGACCGCGCATGGCTGCAGTTAGCGCGCGCGAACCGCGAAAAGAGGCTGACCGTACTCGACCGGCTGGCCATTCTGGACCAGCATCTTGACGATCTCGCCGGAGATATCCGATTCAATTTCATTCATCAGCTTCATCGCTTCGACGATACACAGTGGCTGTCCTGCTTCGACGTGGTCGCCTACCTTGACGAAGGCAGCGGAGCCAGGCGAAGGCGACTCGTAGAAGGTGCCGACGATCGGCGACTTGACGGTGTGCAGTGTCTCTTCCGCAACCGCGGCAGCAGCGTCCGTGGCGAAGTTTTCTGTCACTGCCGGGGTCGGCGCGCCTGGCGAAGCCAGCGGGGCCTGCGCGCCCGCAGCCAGCAGCCGCGCCAGCAGCACCGGGTCAAGTTGCGAGCTACCGGCAGCAGCGGCAGCAATGGCTGCCTCAAACCTGAGCTCTACCTTCAGGTCGCCGCGCTCCAGGCGGAACTCGCCTACTTTTTTTTCCTGCAGGAACTCGATGAGTTCTTTCAGTGCCAGCATTTCTTCGGGATTCATCTTGTGTGCTTTCTTTCCTTGCCATGCAGACGCGAATACTTGATGCATGCAC
>CAXTEW010000268.1:0-3762 GCA_964243175.1 uncultured Acidobacteriaceae bacterium | reverse complement strand
ACATGCTCGGAGACAAGACGCTGGAGACACCCGTCGTCTCGCCGCTCTACCCCACCGAGCACCGGACGCTTTCGCTCGCCTGGACAGCCTACGATCCCGCGACCGTCACCTCGCCGTTTCTGCCGATCAACACTGCCGCCGACGGCTCCTCGCTGGTGGCCTCGTTCGCCTCGTTCGGGGGACCGACCCTGAACCTTGTCTGGGCGGATGATGGCAACCACATCGGCTACCACGCCCTGGGACGCATCCCTGTGCGCGGTCCGGCGATCCAGCATCCCCGGCCTGTCGCTGCCCCGATCAACCTCGACGTCAAGCCCGGCACCATGCCGCCGGACGAGGGCGATGATCCCGGCCCTGCTGATCCTGGCAGCGGCGAGCCAGCTTCGGGCACAGGCTCCGCGCCCGACAACACCGGAGATCCACAAGCATCCATCGGCACCGAACCGCATTGGGTGCTGAGTGCCTACCACCCCGTACGACGGCGTCGGGCAGTCCCGGCAACTCCCCCCTCCCGATCTCGCGCCTCCAGACTTCCCGCCCGTAGCCTCCCGGCACGTCGCGGCAGGCGCAGCCGTTTGCCCGCGCCCGTTCAGGCCGAAGCGACTCCCCTGCCGGCCCCGGCCATCCCCGAACCGCAGCCACTGAACTACACGGTGGGTTCGCCCCTGTCACCGGTCCCGGTGGACGCCCTGGACGCATCGCAGGAGTGGTCCGGGTACATCGCGTATGCCGATCTGCCCGCAGTCACCGATCCTCCGAATGGCCTACTCGCGACGGCAAACTCCCGCATCACGCCGGATGACTATCCCTGGGCAGTGACCACGGACTGGGTCGACCCCTTTCGCACCGAACGCATCGTTCATATGCTCAGCGGCCGACACGCGCTCACCGCGGCGGACATGCTGCGCGTCGAGACCGATGTGCACTCGGATGTCGACGAGGCGCTTGCACACAGGGTCGCCTATGCGCTCGACCATGCTTCGGCCAAGGCCCTCGCGCCGGACGCGAAGCGGCTGAAGCAGGCCGCCGACCTTCTGCGCGACTTCCACGGCGACATGAGTGCGAACTCCCCGGCGGCTGCGCTCGTTTCATCCGTCCGTACCCAGCTGTGGCCGGCACTGCTTATCCCCCAGATCCTCGGCCACGACGCCCCTGGTCTGCCGCAGGAGAAGAACAGCGCAGCCGCGCGCCAGGCTGCTGTCACTGCCCTGCTCTACACCTCCAGTGAACGGACGACCGCGCTGGAGTTGATCGTGCAGCACCAGCCGGCACGCTGGTTGCCGCATCCCTACACGCGATGGAACGACTTTCTCGCCGCGGTTACGGAAAGCGCGCTGAAGATCTCTCACGCGCCCGGCGATCTCACCCACTGGCAATACGGCCAGTTACATACAGTGGAAATCGCGCATCCGCTACTGGGAGATCAACGTCTTCTGAGCAGTCTGCTGGGCATCCAGGGCACGACAGGCGTGCTGCCCGCTCCCGGCGATGCCACCACCATCCGTCAGATCGGCAAGCACTTCGGCCCCAGTGAGCGATTCACCGCCGATCTCTCATCACCCACGGCAGCCTTTGCCAACATTACGACCGGTGAATCGGAGGATGGTCTGAGCCCGTGGTATCTCGATCAGTTCCGGCCATGGTTTAACGGCACAACGTTCGCGATGCCGCTCAACGGCGGGTCGACAACACACAGCTTGAGGCTCCTGCCCCAGTGACCTCGCTCGGACACCTCCCTGACGCTCGAGTGATAGCCGTTTCGCGCGCGGCGCAACACGGCTTCGCCAAGCAGCCCCAGGGGAGCCTCGCCCTGATCGCCGGCGAGGGCATAGAGGGCGACGCGCACCGCGGAACAACAGTGCAGCACCTCTACAAGGTCCGCAAGGACCCAACCCAGCCAAACCTGTGCCAGGTACATCTCTTCGCGGCCGAGATGCTGGCTGAGCTGGCAACACACGGGTACCCGCTCGGCTCGGGCGAGATCGGCGAGAACATCCTTACCTCCGGCCTCGAACTCCTGGGCCTCTCGCGCGGAACCCTGCTGCACATCGGAGATGCAGGGGTGCTGGAGGTGACGGGGTTGCGCACGCCTTGCTCGCAGATCGATGGCTACCGTGCCGGTCTGCAGAAGTTTCTGTGGGGTCCTCGCCATGCCAAGGGCCAACGCAGCCGCCGCGCTGGCATCATGAGCATTGTGTGCACCGGTGGTGTCGTGCGCGCAGGCGATCCGATCCGGGTTGAATTACCTCAGGGGCCGCACGTGCCGCTCGGACCCGTCTAGCAGGATGCACGCAACGGGACAAATGAAAACATGGACGCGATGACCTCCAGGCAGCCTAGCGATTCCAGGCGGGCAGTTTCTCCCGCTCTCTTCCTGCCGGTCCTGGCTGCTGTCATGATCCTTCCGCTGCTGCTTCACGGCCCGTCCTGCGGCCATGACTACGGCTTTCACGTGCAAAGCTGGATGGATGCCGGCGAGCAACTGCGGCAGGGTCACCTGCTTCCACGCTGGGCCTTCTCGCCAGCGTTCAACGCCGGTGAGCCTCGGTTCGTCTTTTACCCTCCCCTCTCGTGGCTGCTGGGATCTCTGCTGCTTCTTGCTCTACCCAGTTCTCTTGTCACAACGGCATACACGTTTCTGGCGCTGACCGGTGCAGCGGCCGGCATGTACGCCCTCGCCGTCCGTTTCACCTCGCGCGGGGCTGCCCTGCTCGCCGCTGCTGTCTATATCGGCAATCCGTACATTTTCTTTACTGCTTACGAACGCACCGCCTATGCCGAGTTACTAGCGGCCGCATGGATGCCATTGCTGTTTCGTGCTGCCCTCGCGGCCGAGGTCTCGCCCGTTGCCGTGGCGCTCCCGTTGGCGCTGCTTTGGCTCACCAACGCCCCCGCCGCGGTGATGGGCACCTACACGCTCGTCCTGATCTTCGCTTTGCGCAACATTTTGGCCTGGCAGAAACAGTCACACTCCCAGTCTCTCGCAATGCTGGTGAGGTCGGCAGCCGGTCTGGCTCTGGGACTCACCCTCCCGGCCTTCTATCTGCTGCCTGCAGCGTACGAACGCCGCTATGTGCAGATCGCTATGGCCATCATCCCCAACATGCGCGTCGAGGACAATTTCCTCTTCGGCCACACCGGTTACGGCCCCCACGATCAGGTGCTGCACACGGCCAGCCTGGTCGCTTTGGAGACACTCGCGGTCGCCGCGCTTGTTCTGCTACTCGCTTACATTCGACAACACCGAAACAGGTCTCCCCAGATACCGGAGGGTCGATTGGGCCTGGCTATCTGCCTCGCGATCGCAGCCTTTGTCAGCCTGCTGCTGTGGCACTTCACGCTTCCGGTCTGGCACGTGGTTCCAGAACTCGCTTTCCTACAGTTTCCGTGGCGACTTCTTGCGGTTCTTGGTCCGGTCCTCGGTCTCGGCGTGGCGCGTGCCCTGTCTGCCCGTCCCATTCACGGGCTCCTCTCCGGGGCTTTCTCAATCATCCTCCTCAGTGCCGCCACCTTCGTCGCGTACCCACCTCTGCGCCAAGGTTGCGACGCACAGGAGCTACCTGCCGATTGCGTAGCGCTCTACCGCGCCCATCATGGCGTCGGTCCCACCGACGAGTACACGCCCGCTGCCGCCGACAACGACCAGCTCCGTTGGCATGACCCTGCCTACTGGCTTACGACACAGGTAAACGCCCCCGCCCCGAACACCGTTCCCAACCCGGCGTCGACAGATCCGAACTACGACTCACTGCCGCCGATGGC
>CAXTEW010000267.1:0-3792 GCA_964243175.1 uncultured Acidobacteriaceae bacterium | reverse complement strand
GTTGCCGCTGGCTGGCGAGCATGCGCAGCAGGCCAGCGCCAGCGTTGAGGTTTTCTGGACCCGTGGTGCGCAGGCATACGTTACCCCGATCGCTGGCGGACGGATCGGCATCGCTGCGGTTTCGGCAGGGAGGCTTGGCTCAATGGAGGCAGCACTGCGCTGCTTCCCTGCCCTGGCCAGCCGGCTTAGCGAGGCCGTGCCGTGCAGCCGCCCACGCGGGGCGGTGACCGTGCACCGGAGGCTGCGGCAGGTCCAGCGCGGGCGGTTTGCGCTGGTGGGTGACGCGTCGGGCAGCGTCGACGCCATCACAGGCGATGGGCTTGCGCTCTGCTTCGAACAGGCGCTCGCGCTGGGGGAAGCCCTGCGCGTAGAGGATCTCCGCGCATACCAGGCTGCCCATGATCGCCTGCTGCGCCCTGCCCGCGCCATGTCGCGCGCACTGCTCACCATGGGCTGCAGCGACCTCTTCACCACGGCGGGCATGCTCCTTCTCCAGCAGATTCCGGGTCTCTTCCCGGCGCTGCTTCGTCTTCATACTGGCAGTATTAACGGAGCGGCCGGGCCGCAGGGGGATCTCGCATGGCAGAGTGCTCACACTTAGGCCACATCCACAACGTAACCGCACATACCGATGGGTGCGAAGAATGCCTCAAGAGCGGATCCACCTGGGTGCACTTGCGGCTGTGTCTTGAGTGCGGCCACGTGGGTTGCTGCGACAGCTCTCCACATAAGCACGCGACCAAGCACTTCCAGCACACCAAGCACCCGATCATGCGCTCGGCAGAACCAGGGGAGGAGTGGGGCTGGTGCTATGTCGACAAGATGGAGCTCGAGCTGCAGTAACGTTTCGATGGATAGCGACCCGTACATCCGTATTGCAGCAAGTATCCCCTGTTGTCTGAAACTTGCGGGCTTACTCGGAGTGCGCGTACTTCGGCGAGCTGCAGCAGAAAAGCTGGCTTAGACTAAGTGAGTATCCACGGCGCAGAGCCGGCTGCCACGGTCGCGAGATCGCTTCCCGGCACAGAGACCACTTCCTCAAGGGAAGCTGACCAGTTGCCAACCAAGCCGCCCCGGCCAGGAAAGCGGGACGCACGAAGGGTTCTTCGATGAGCAAGCACATACCAGGAACACCGGACGAGATAGCGGGAGTCGTTGCGGACGAGAAACCGAAGCTCCGCTTTACACGACGCAGCTTTCTCGGGACACTTGGCGCTGCCGGCGCTGCCGCTGCTGCCTCGCCTGTTCTGGCGGCGCAGGCAGTCGCACCGGAAGCTCCCGCGGCCCCGGCGGGCAGCCGCACCGTCACGCTGCGGGTCAATGGACAGGCGCGCACTGTGCAGATCGAGCCACGGGTCTCGCTGCTGGACTGCCTGCGCGAAAACATGGACCTGACCGGCACCAAGAAGGGCTGCGATCACGGCCAATGCGGCGCCTGCACGGTTCACATCAATGGTCGCCGTGTCAACAGCTGCCTCACCTTTGCAGCCATGCACGAAGGCGACGAAATCACCACCATCGAAGGTATCGGCCAGCCTGGCAATCTGCATCCTGTGCAGGCTGCGTTTGTTGAGCACGATGCTTACCAGTGCGGCATCTGTACCTCGGGCCAAATCATGTCGGCAGTGGCAGCGCTGCAGGAGCCGACGCTGAAAGGACCGGAGGGACAAAGCGACGCGGCTGTGCGCGAAGCCATGGCGGGCAACATCTGTCGCTGCGGCGCATACAAGAACATCACCGCGGCGATCCAGCAGGCACGCAATGCCGGGACCAGCAGTGCGCCAGGCCAGACGGTCAGCGCCTTTGTGCAGGAGCATCTGGATGCAGCGCGGAGCCTCGACGCGGCACGAAATGCCAGCACCGCGCGAAGCGCAAGTGCGGCACGGAACGGGAGCATCGCATGATTGACTTCTCTCTCAGCAAGGCGTCAAGCCCGGAGCAGGCCATCAAGCTTGGCTCCAACAGTGACACGGCCCAACAGGGAGCCACGGTCCGCTTCATCGCGGGCGGCACGACGCTGGTCGACCTGATGAAGCTCGATGTCGAGCGTCCGCGGCAAGTGGTGGACATCAATGGACTGCGACTTACAGACATCACGCGGAACCCCGATGGCTCACTGCGGATCGGCGCGCTGGTTCGAAACTCAGACCTGGCGCACCACCCGGAGGTTCTGAAAAGCTACCCCGTGCTGTCGCAGGCCCTGCTCAGTGGCGCCACCGGGCAGCTGCGCAACATGGCGACCACCAGCGGCAACCTGCTGCAGCGGACGCGCTGCACTTACTTCCGCGATACTGCATTCCCCGAGTGCAACAAGCGCACACCAGGCTCGGGCTGTGCGGCGCTGGACGGCAACAACCGCATCAACGCGGTACTCGGCACCAGCGAGCATTGCATTGCCACCCACCCGTCTGATATGTCGGTGGCCATGACCGCGCTCGAAGCACGGATCCATATCGTCGGCGAGAAAGGCGAACGCGACGTGCCCATCGCGGAGTTCTACAAGGTGCCTGGCAATACGCCGCATATCGAAAATGTCCTGGAGCCCGGCGACCTGATCACCTACGTCACGCTGCCGGCAGCCGCGCCGGGAACACGGTCGCTCTATCTCAAACTGCGCGACCGTGCCTCCTACGAGTTCGCGCTGGCCAGTGCCGCGGTCGTCGTCGAGATGGATGGAAATCGCATCCGCAAGGCGCGGCTCGCCCTCGGGGGAGTGGGCACCAAGCCGTGGCGTGCGGAAGAAGCAGAGCGGATGCTGGTGGGTAAGCCGGCAGAGGCAGCTCACTTTCACACCGCGGCCGAAGCAGCCCTGCGCGGAGCCAAGCCGTATCGCGAGAACGGCTTTAAGATCGACCTGGCCAAGCGCTGCGTAGTCCGCGCGCTTACAACCGTCACTGCCGAGCAGGCCTAGGCTGCCGGAGCAAACGGAGAGGATAGCAATGTCAATGAATGGCGATTCGGCAAGCAGCAATCCGGCCCCATCCGGCCCGGCAGCAGACATCCTGGGCGCGGCAGTACCCCGTATCGATGGTCCGCTGAAAACCAGTGGCAGCGCGCGCTATTCCGCGGACTTCAACCTGCCGCGGATGGTCTACGCCGTGCCGGTCTGCGCCACGATCGGCAAGGGCAAAATCGTAAGCCTCGACCGGAGCAAGGCAGAGAGCATGCGCGGCGTCGTCAAGGTCTACAGCTACGGCAACATGCCCAAGATCTACCGCGTCAACACGGCCAACAATGAGGCACATGTGGACGAAACCCGTCCTCCCTTCGAGGACGAGGTCATCTACTACAACGGCCAGTACATCGCCATGGTTGTGGCGGAAACCATGGACCAGGCACGCGATGCGGCACGCGCGGTCAAGGTCCAGTACGCGACCGAGCCACCTAATCTTTCTCGCGATCTCTCGGATGGTTTTGGCCCCGGCAAGCTGGATGAGAAGAGCAAGCGCGGCGATGTAGACGCCGCCTTAAATGCAGGCCCGGTCACGATTGACGAGACGTATGTCACGCCGATCGAGACACACAATCCGATTGAACTGCACGGCCTTGTCGCCGACTGGGATGGCCGCGTGTTTACGCTGTACGAAACGACGCAGGGGGTCGTGAACTCGCAAAATGCACTGGCCCAGATGCTCGGGGTGCCGCGCGAAAATGTTCGCGTGGTCATGCGCTTTCTTGGCTCGGGTTTTGGCGGCAAGCTGTTCCCCTGGACACACTGTCCAATGGCCGCGGCCGCGGCGCGCGACCTGAATCGCCCGGTCAAGCTCATCGTCGACCGTCACATGATGTTCA
>CAXTEW010000266.1:0-3817 GCA_964243175.1 uncultured Acidobacteriaceae bacterium | reverse complement strand
GAACCGGTTACAAGCTGCAGCCAGGCCCATGGTCGCGAAGCACCAGGAAGCGTGGGTGCTCGCGCTCGTTTGCCTTGCGCTCCCAGCCGCCAGCCAGGCCTTTCCCGTCCCGCTTGCTGCCGCGCATGCTTCGCAACAGGCCCTGCCGGACGCGCCCGGGCAGCAGGCGGATGCCTCCGAAAAGGGCACCATTCGTGGAACGGTTACCGATGCGAATGGGGGGATGGTCGCGGGCGCCACTGTGACCCTGGCCAGCAGCCTGTCCGGCGACGTGCGGTCCGCGTCTTCCGATGCCAATGGCTTCTTCAGCTTTGCAGGTCTTGCGCCCGGAACCTTCCAGGTGACCATCACCGCAAGCGGGTTTGCACGCTGGCAGCAGACCGGCATCCCTTTACGCGCCGGGCAGGATCTCGATCTGCCGGGTATCGCACTGCCGGTCGCTTCCGCGAGCACCGACGTCCATGTCACCTACTCGCAGCACGCGGTTGCCGAGGAGCAGATCCACGTGGAGGAAAAGCAGCGCCTTCTGGGCATCGTTCCCTCCTTCTACACGAGCTACGTGTGGCAGGCCGAGCCGCTGGCGCCAGGGCAGAAGTTCCAGCTGGCGGGCCGCTCCCTGATAGACCCTTTTTCGTTTGTCAGCGCGGGCATCTCTGCGGCTATCGAGCAGGCGAACGGCACGTATGCGGGCTACGGCAGCGGCATCGGCGGATACGGCCGGCGGTACGGTGCTGCGTATGGCGACCAGGTGACAGGCCTGCTGCTGGGCGGCGCGCTGCTCCCGATCGTCTTCCGGCAGGACCCGCGCTACTTCTACAAGGGGACCGGCACCACGCGGTCGCGGGTGATCTACGCTGTCACGCGCACGGTCGTCACGCGCGGAGACAATGGCCGGGATGAGCCCAATTACTCGAACATCCTGGGCTCCTTCGGGTCCGGCGCCCTGTCCAACCTGTACCTGCCTGCCAGCAGCCGCAACAGCACCCGGGTGACCATCGACAATGGCTTTATCGGCATCGCGTTCGGGTCCATGGACGCCCTGCTGCGCGAGTTCCTGTGGAAGCACCTCACCCGCGGCGGCGCGGCGCGCTCGCCGGCACCGGCGACTCCCTAGTCTCTTACGAGCGGCTTGGTGCCAGCGGCAGAAAGGGACTTCGGGCTGTCGCCGACGAGGGTGCCTTGCTATCGGGCGAACCATGGCCACTCCCGCGATGTTCCGGCTGTTCCTCGGCATGCTTCTTCTGGGTGGCGCATGCACCATTGCGCCTGCGCTGCAGACCGCGTCGCCAGCTTTGACGGGACAGAAGCGACCATCGCGCAAACTGCCGGGTGCCCCATGTCTCGCTTCTGAGACGTGGGTGAATACGAGACCCCTTGTTGTTCTCTTCGCAGCGCGACAAAGGCGGTTCGCCTAGACCCACGTCTCAGAGACGAGACGCGGGGCACCCAGCTCTGTCGACTTCAGTGATTCTCCGAGAGATTCTTTAGAACCACGCTCTTACCCATGCGCTGGGCGCGGCAGCCGCGCGCAAAATGCTTTCTTTCCGCAGACCGCGCGGCGCGTGGATGCCTTAGTATCGAGCGAACCATGCCGCCTTCCGCGATGTTCCGCCTGCTCCTCGGCACGCTTCTTCTGGGTGTCGCAAGCACCATTGCGCCTGCGCTGGTATCAGCGTCGCCGGCTTTCGACGTGACCGAGGCGACCATCGCGCAGACCCAGCAGGCTATTGCCCGCCGCCAGACTACCTGCCGGGCGATTGTCGAAGCCTACCTCGCGCGGATCCGCCGCTATGACCAGGCAGAGATGGAAGGCACACGCCTGAACAGCATCGTCACGCTCAACCCGGAGGTGCTGGCCGATGCGGACCGGTGCGACCATAATTTTGCGCAGACCCACCGCCTGCTGCCGCTAAGCGGCATTGCGGTCATCGTAAAGGACAATTACGATACCCGCGCCCTGCAGACCACCGGCGGGTCACTCGCGATGAAGGGCTTTCTGCCGGCGGCTGACGCGACCATGGTCGCGAAGCTGCGTGCTGCCGGTGCGCTCATCCTGGCCAAGTCGAACATGGCCGAGTGGGCGTTCAGCCCCTATGTCACGATGAGCTCGATCAATGGCACGACGCGCAATGCCTATGACCTGTCGCGGGTCCCGGCCGGGTCGAGCGGCGGCACCGCGGCGGCGGTTGCGTCGAGCCTGGGTGAAGTTGGCCTTGGCACGGACACAGGAAACTCGATCCGTGGACCCTCGTCGCACAATGCGCTGGTGGGCATCCGGCCCACGATCGGCCTGACCAGCCGCTCGGGCATTATTCCGCTGTTTGCGAACAATGATGTGGGCGGGCCGATGGCGCGGACTGTGGCCGATGCCGCGGCAGTGTTGTCGGTGGTCGCGGGCTACGACCCTGCGGACCCGGTGACCGCGCTCGATCGCGACCGTCCGGCGTTGGATTACACCCGCTATCTCGACCCGGGAGCGCTGCGCGGCGCGCGCATCGGCGTGTTTCGCGAGTACTTCAACACGCCGACGACCGATCCGCAGGTCAAGGCTGTCACGGAGCACGCGCTCGAAGAACTGCGCGCGCAGGGCGCCGTGCTGGTCGATCCATTTACGATCCCGGGGTACAAAACGCTGTTGAAGGGACTATGGTGCGGCGATTTCCAGGCGGACCTGAATGCCTACCTGGCGAAGCACCCGAACGCGCCGTATCACGACCTCGCGTCGATCGTGGACTCCGGTCTCTACCTGCCGTATATCGAGGACGAGATGAAAGAGGCCGTGCACCCCAAGTCGCCGAAGCCGGGCTCGGGCGAGCGTGTTGGGCAGTGTGCGGATGTGTACCACGATCCGCCCAAGATTGCGTTTCGCCAGGCGGTGCTGGCGGCGATGGATCGCGACCACCTGGACGCGATCGTCTACCCGACGTGGAGCAACCAGCCGCGCAAGGTAGGCGACATGAAGAGCCCGGCTGGCGATAACAGCCAGGTGTTGTCGCCGCAAACTGGGTTTCCGGCGATCACCGTGCCGATGGGGTTTACCCGGGCTATAGTTCCGGGCGCGGATGGGCAGGCGGGCGCGGCGGCGCCGGTGGTTGCGGCTGAGGCGGAACTGCCGGCGGGGCTAACCTTCTTCGGTCGCGCCTTCAGCGAAGCGGAGCTAATCCGGCTGGCATACAGCTATGAGCAGGCGACCCACGGCCGCATGCCGCCGCGGTTGTTTCCTTCGCTTGCCGGTCGGGCTACCGCGTCCCAGGGGCGCTGAGACCCGCGCCTAACCCGCGGCGGCGGCGCTCAGACACCGGCGCCCTAGGCGGTACACGTAGCTACCGGTCTTTGCACGCCAACTGACAGAGCTGCTTTCAGGGTTGCGCCGATGCTGGTTATGGTACTCATGGGCACCGGTACTAGCGCCGTTGGCAGGGCTTAGTACGGCGATGGTGAAGATAGAGGCGATCTGCACAACGACTGCGCGCCGCAGCGAGTTGAGAGACAAACCACGCGAAGACAACGGGACGAAGGCCGAACTCATTTTGTCATTCAGACTAGAGGCCGACGTGTCATGAATCTCTTCCTCAGGCAAGACAGATCGTTCGGCACCAGGAAGACACCATCGCATAATACTTCCGCGCAACCGATCCTCCGTGCTAGTCTCGACCGTTTACGAGAGGTCTAATGCATTCCATCAAGAGACTCTTCCTCGCATCCGTTTCATTCTCTATCTTGGCCTATTCAGCAAGCTACGCGCAGGACCTTCCGCTCCAAACGCAAATCAGCAGAATAAAAGCGAACCGTGCACGTTTCGCAGAGAGGTACCCCG
>CAXTEW010000265.1:0-3825 GCA_964243175.1 uncultured Acidobacteriaceae bacterium | reverse complement strand
CCTGCTTCTGCTTTCCTGGCTAAGTGCGTCAGTAGAGGAGTTAGTGGCCGATCGCTAGGACCTCCTGAGGCAGGTTGTATCCGCGCAGCCCCATCGCCGCCTCGCCTGTGGCTGCCGATGCCGGGTACCGGACCGTCACCGTGCGACTCTCGCCCGGCAGCAGCGAGACATAGTTGTCACTGTAGTAGGCCGGCAAAATACGCTTATCGTCGCGCTCGCCTGCTTTGCCCTGGGCCGCTGCCTGCTCCAGCGTCAGTTTCAGCTCGATCGCTGCCTGTCTCCCCTGGTTGGTCAGCACGGCCGTTACTACCTTCTCATCGCCATCCGTAGTGGTGCTCAGCCGTGTGCCGATCCTCGCCTGCGCCAACGTATTCAGCTTGCGCATATCTTCCTCCCGGCCAGCCAGCCAGTAAAAGCTGCTCGAGATCTGCTTGCCGCCAGCTCCCATCAGGTTCAGCCGCACAAACACCGGCTCATGCATGTCCGCCTGCGCAAACATCGTCGCCAGCGGCAGCTGCAGCACGTTCATGCTCGCGTCCATCGCGAGCGTCACCGGGACAGTCTTTGTGAACAGCTGCCGGTTATCGAGCGAGTAGACCGATGCCTCCACACGAGCCCCATTCATCGGCTCGGTCGTCGTGTTAATCACCGCCACGTCGTACGTCGCGAGATCCAGTTGCACATGCTGCGGCTCCGACGCGTGCATCACGCCGTAAAACGAAGCCTGCGTATCGTAATCATGCGAAAACATCTGCCACATGTTGCTGGGCCACGCGGGCTGTGTCATCCAGATCATGCGGCCGCTGTTCGGCGTCCACAGGTGCGCGGTAAAGCCTTCGTAGATCGCCCGGTGCAGCGAGTAATTCAACATCTGCGCCTTCCTGTCCATATCAGGCAGGCTGGTCGGCGCGCCAAACTGCTCGTCTAAATGCTGCATAAATGGGTGCACATCCCCGTTCGAGCTTTCGTGCCAGTCGTGATAAGTCCACGCATCGCTCACCGGCCACTGGTTCTCAGGCGCAATCCAATGCTGAAAGCTCTCCAGCGTGGACAGCGACGGGATCCCCAGCTCGACCGAGAAACCACGATTCAGCGTGCTGAAGTACAGCTTCGGGTCCTGGTACCGGTACGGCCCGCTGTTCCGCAGGTTCACCCGGTTCGATGACGGCGAGTAATAGCGCGTCCCGTCCAACTCCTGCAGCATGCTGGCCAGCTGGTTGGTCAGCAGCGGTTGCGGCACACCCTCGTTACGCGCGCACCACATCACCACGCTCGGGTGATTGCGGTAGCGCTTCACCACGTCCGCTGCATTTGCAACAAACAACGGAACGTCCTGCGCCTCGGCGTTGTAATCCCCCGTCGACTCCCAGAAGTCGTTCCACACCATCAGCCCGTACTGATCGGCGAGGTCATAGAACACAGGCTCCGTGTTCTGCCCAACCCAGTTACGAATAATGTTGCTGTTCGCCATCTGGTGCAGCCGGAAGTAGGGCTCCAGGTGCGCGCGGCCAATGCGCTTCATCGCATCATCCATGCCCCAGTTACCGCCGCGGGCCGCAATACGTACCCCATTCACCTTGATCACGAGGTCGGTCATGTCCGGCTCGTTGGTCACCGGCGTCACGGCAGGCGAGTTGTCCGCCGCCGGCGTCAGCGAAGCAGCCCAGCCCTCCGGCGACTGCCGAATCCCTTCATGCGAGACATCGAGAATGGTCTGGTGCAGCGCCAGCGCCATGGTGGGGTTCACCTCCACGCGGCGCATCGTTCCGTCCGCGCCAAAGAGGCTCTCCTCATACGTCACTTCCCGCATGCCAAACTGAACTGTCTTTTCATCTCCGCCCGCGCCGCCCGCAGGGCCCAGCGCAAGCTTCAGGTGGTACAACTCCGGCTTGCCATATCCATTCGGCCACCACAGCCGCGGCTTCTCCACGTGCAGCTGCCGATACTCCGCCGCCGTCAGCGAAACAACCGACTCACCCGGCGGGACTGTCACATCCCTGGTTACAGATACGCCGCCCTCGAAACTCGCATGCAGCGTCGCCTTCTCCGGCGCGCTGCCTGCATTCTTTACCGGCACGTTGATCAGCACATCCGCCGAGCCGCGGCTCGGCAGCGGCAGCGTCGTAATAATCTGCGGGTCGCCCAGCGAAACGTCGCCTGTTTCTGTCAGCGTGACATCCTGCCAGATGCCCGTATTGCGGTCACGCTCTGAAGGAATCCAGTCCCAGCCTTCGGTCGCCACAAAGGTCGGCCCATCCAGCATCATCGCCCCGCCATTATCACCAGGGCCTGCCTTGATCGATTCCTCCTCCGGAATCCCCGGGTGCGGCGGCGGCATCACCCGCACCGCCAGCACATTGTCGCCTGTCGGCTTCAGGTACGCCGTCACGTCATACATGCCGCGAATGAACGCGCCCGTTACCACGCCTAACTTATGTCCGTTCAGCCAAACATTCGCCGCATAGTTAATGCCGTTCAGGTCAAGCCTGTAATGCCTTCCATCGCCAGCCTGCCCCGGCGTCGGGAACTCCACGCGATACCAGTAGTCCTGCTTGTTGAGCGATTCCGGAATCGCCAGGTTATTAAAATCCCAGTCCGGGTCCGGATACACGCCACGATCGACGAGCGTCGTCAGCACCGTGCCCGGCATCGTCGCCTGGTACCAGCCCGTGGTGTCCGCGCCGGCCGCCGACACCTGCTCTGCGCTGGCCTTCACCATCGGCTCCGCCTGCAGCTTCCAGTTGCGGGCCAGCGTCCACTGGTTCCCCGCTGTCTGCTCCAGCGTCGGCCCGGCAGGCGGCAGCGGTTTCGCCACAGGTGCCCCAAACGCCGCCTTGTCATGCGGCAGCGTGTCCGGCGCCTGCGGTGCCACGTAGCCCACAAACTGCCGCGTCTGGAACGGCCATGACTTTGACCCATCCTCGTACAGAATTGTCTCGAAGTTGGGCTTCTCCGCCGCCATCTGCCGCACCTCGGCCGCGGTCGCGGCTCCGTGCCGCAGGTCGAAGCCCGCGATTCTGCCACCGTAGTGGTGCCACATCTTCAGCCGCGCCGGCACCGTCGGCGGCAGGTGCGGCTGGTCGTACCGGTACGTCTCCTCCACATTCGAGATAAAGTCAGGCCCAATCAGCAGGATCGGCTCCGTCACCGGACCCATCGCCGGGCTGCCGCTCGCCACCTCGCTGCCATCCAGAAACAGGTGCGCCGTGGTCCCGTCGAAGCTGGCCGCCAGCTGGTGCCAGCCCTCCCCGGCGACCGCCGCCGTGCCATCGATTTCGTTGCCCTCACCCAGCCGCAGTACCGGCTTGCCGTCCCGCAGCCCCAGGTACCGCGAGTCCTCGGACGCCGGGTCGCCCAGCCCCGCAATCAGCGTCGTCATCGCCGCCCCGCCCGGCACCCGGTCCGCATGGAACCACAGCGAAATCGTCCAGGGCGCGTCCGCATCCAGCAGCGTCTCGGCCGGGTTCAGCGGCTTGCTCAGCCCACGGCCCCCCAGCAGCAGCTTGGCTGCATACGGCCCATACGCATCCTGCTTCTCCGGCGTAACCGGCTGCGGCCGCTGGGCCAGCGAGGCAGGAATCAGCGACAGCGAGGCGAAAACAAGCGACAAAGCAGAGGTGGGCAGAGTCTTGCGGGATAAGTGCGGCATGTCGCGGCTATCTCCTGATGCGGATGGTAAAAGTTCAACGCCGGGGTGAGCGCAACGCCTTGTTCCGGCGCAAGCGCAGGTACCCCCCAGGCACGGATGTAACGATACCATCGCGCACGAAGGCCCAGAAACGCCGCCCGCCACGAAGCGGCCGCCAGCCGCGCAGGCGGTTTACC
>CAXTEW010000264.1:0-3834 GCA_964243175.1 uncultured Acidobacteriaceae bacterium | reverse complement strand
GAGAGGTGATGCTGGAGTTTACGGGGATGCGGGACAAGTCTCTCGAGCACTGGATTGCAGAGCATGTCGCTTTTCCGAACAGCATGGTAGACCGGATAACGCCGGCAACAATGCCGGAAGACCGCGCTACCCTCGAAAGCAGGTATGGCTTTGACGATGCATGGCCTGTCATGACGGAGCGTTTTCGACAGTGGGTCATCGAGGATCGCTTCTGTAATGGCCGTCCACGGTGGGAGATCGCAGGCGCGGAGATCGTCGACGACGTTGCGCCGTACGAATTGATGAAAATGCGTTTGCTGAATGGAAGTCACCTAGCGATGGCTTACCTGGGCGCGCTTGTCGGCTACACCTATGTACACGAGGTAATGCAGGATCCCCTCTTCACCTCCTTCATCGAGGCTTTTATGGAAGAGGTGACGCCTGTCGTCCCTGTAATTACCGGCACTTCCGTGGAGGAGTACAAGAGAACCCTTGTAGAGCGATTCGCGAATCCCGGCATTCACGATCAGGTGACCAGGATCTGCTCCGAGGGATCGGCGAAGATACCGAAGTGGCTGTTGCCGTCGATCGCGGAGCTGGTGGGAAAAGGTCGGACGATCCATCTCCTGAGTTTCGTGATTGCAAGCTGGATCCACTATCTGCAGCAAAGCAGAGACGAGCGCGGGCGAGCGCTCGATATCGTCGATGCACGCCGAAGTGAGCTGCAGCCAATTGCCGCGGCAGCTGGCGTCGATCCCCGCCCGATGTTGGCGGTCAGCTCAATCTTTGGACCCGCACTCCCACAAGCCGCGCTCTTTGTCGAGCAGGTCGGTCGCGATCTGACCATGCTCGCCAGGCAGGACGTCGCGACCTGCATGCGCCAGCACCTGGTGGCCGCGGGATACGGCTCTTGAGCCGCGCGGCGCACTGGCTTGAACGAGCGGGATTGTACCCGGAGTTAGCTATCGGCTACCTGGGCCTGCTGCTGTTTATGATCGGTGATGGCGTGGAATCGGGCTTCCTGTCACCCATGCTGTTCGATATGCACTTTACCCAGTCGCAGGTAGCGCTGGTGTTTACCTTGTATGGGGCGACAGCCGCAATCGCCGCCTGGCTGAGCGGCACGCTCTCTGACCTGTACGGCCCCAAGAAAGTGATGTGGGCAGGACTGCTGATCTGGATCCTGTGCGAATTTCCCTTCCTGCTGGTCGGCGTTGCGCATGCGAACTACCCAGTGATTGCGGTCAGCTACATGATTCGCGGCTTCGGCTATCCACTGTTTGCCTTCAGCTTCCTGGTATGGGTCACGGCCGTGACACCGCAACGCTATCTTGCAACCGCCGTTGGCTGGTTCTGGGTCGCGAGAACAGGAGGCCTGCCCACTCTCGGCTCCTTACTGGCGAGCTTTACCGTACCCCGCTACGGTGGGTATAAGTCGCTCTGGATTTCCACTATCTTTGTGCTGCTTGGCGGGCTTATCGGGGTGCTCGGCATTCGAGAGAAGCAGGGGTTGCAGGGGCTGCAGAAGGGCCACAGCTCGCTTGCGATTTTATTCTCGGGGCTTTCTATCGTCTGGGAGAAGCCGCGTGTCGGGCTGGGCGGCTTAGTCGCCGTCATTACAACAACTTCAGAGTTCGGCTTTCTGCTGTTTCTACCTATCTTCTACATTCACACGATTGGCTTCACACTCCAGCAATGGCTACAGATTCTGAGCGTGATGTTTGCGACCAACGTCGTCTTCAACCTTATCTGGGGTTATGTGGGCGATCGTATTGGCTGGCGTCGGACGGTCGCGTTTGTCGGCGCTTGCGGATGTGCACTGTCCACCCTGGGCCTCTTCTACGTCCCGCATATCTTCGGCAAGAGCTATGCGCTCGTGGTGCTGGCGAGCATGGCCTATGGAGCCACGCTGGCCGGCTTTGTGCCGCTTAGCGCCATCATGGCAACGCTTGCTCCGGAATCGCGTGGAGCGGCAATGTCCATTATGAATCTCGGCTCTGGCACAAGCATCTGGCTCGGACCCGCCATCGCAGGCCTGTTTCTGCCTCGGGTCGGCGTCTCAGGAGTGATCTGGATCTTCGCAGGCTTATATGTCCTCTCGGCTTTGATCACGCTCACGCTGCGTTTGCCTTCAGAAGGTTCAACACAGATCGTGAGGCCACAACCTAGCTCCTGATCTCTTGAGTGGAGCCGTGGGATGTCATCAGCCCCGCGACCTTCCTTTTTTGCGTCATCAGCAAAGAGGGGGCAGGGGCGAGTACCCGGCAGCCATTGTGAAGGTGACGCCCCGCAACCAGAAAGCGCGCATCATATCACCTGCCTGGCCCGCTGGTTGCTTATGAGCCAGCTATGTCCTCACGAAGGTAATATGGAAAAATGGCCACCTTACCTCCCCAACTCCTCGTCACCGGTGGATCCGGCTTCTTCGGCGGCATCCTACAGCAGCGTCTGTTAAGCGAAGGCTACAGAGTTACCAACATCGACCGCGTCACCGACCAGGCCTCGCACCCGAATCTTCGCAGCGTGAAGGCCGACATCCGGGACCGCGGCGTTGTGGAAGAGCTGTTCCGGACGACGAAGTTTGAGGCGGTTATGCACTGCGCCGCGGTGCTGGCGCATGGTTCCTCGGTCGACCAGGAAGACCTGTGGGGCTCAAACGTGGATGGGACGAGGATAATTGCCGAGGCCTGCCAGCGAAATGGGGTGCGCAAGCTCGTTTTCACTTCGACCAACTGCCTATGGGCCGAGAATATGGGGCGTCCGGTCACCGAGGACGATGTCCCGAACCCGATCGAGGTTTACGGAAACTCCAAGCTCGCTGCTGAGCAGGTCTTGAAGGAATTCGCGCAGGACCTGAATGTCGTGATCCTGCGTTGCCCGACGATCATTGACAGCGGCCGGCTGGGTTTGCTGGCTATCCTGTTTGAATTTATCCAGGACAACAAGACGGTATGGGTGGTCGGCGAGGGGGCAAACAAGTACCAGTTCGTCAACGCGCAGGACCTTGCTTCGGCGTGTCTGCATGCGCTTGCGTACGGGTCGACCGATCTGTTTCATATCGGCTCGGACGACGTAAACTCGCTGCGCTCCGTCTACGAGGCGGTGATCAAGGAGGCGGCCAGCCGTTCGCGGGTGCGATCCCTGCCAAAGGCGCCCACGCTGGCCCTGATGCGGCTGGCGCACCGCCTGAAGGTCTCGCCCCTCGGGCCCTATCACTACCGGATGATCGCCGAGTCCTTCATGTTTGACACCAGCAAGATCAAGAAGCGGCTGGGGTGGACGCCTACACTCACCAACGAGCAGATGCTCACCCGTGCCTATCGCTACTACGCGAGCCGGCGCGCGGAGATCCACGCGCGTACCGATGTCTCGGCGCATTCGAAACCCGCGGAGATGGGCGTAATCCGCCTGTTGAAGTGGGTTTCCTGATGATCCAGCCTGTACGCGGGGCAGAGCGGAGTTGGACCTGGTGGGAGACAGGAGCACTGCTCGGGTACGTAGCCGTGGTGGCGGCGGGCATTCGGTGGCACGAGGGCTGGACTGACGAAGCACAGGCCTGGATGATCGCCCGCGACATGGGCTGGTGGCAGATGGTGCTTTACGGGGCTCGCTATGAAGGCACCCCCGCGCTCTGGCATTCCCTGCTGTGGGTGCTGGCGCGGCTCCACCTCTCCTACATCGGCATGCACTATGTTGCCGGGCTGATTGCGGCTGCCGGCGTCGCGGTGCTGCTTCGATGGGCCCCGTTTCCGCGCTACCTTAAACTGCTTCTGCCTTTCACTTTTTTCCTGGCCTACCAGGACGCGGTGGTGGCGCGCTCCTATGTCTTATTTGGAGTCTTAGGTTTTGGCGTGG
>CAXTEW010000263.1:0-3916 GCA_964243175.1 uncultured Acidobacteriaceae bacterium | reverse complement strand
AGCGGTACAAGGTGGGCCTGCTGTCGTACTCGCCCAGCCAGGTGGTGCCCGGCCTGCTGCAGAGCGCGGTGATGCCGCTGGTATTTTCTGAGCTGGCGACCGCCTACCCTGCCGCGCAGGTCAACGATCCCGGGAAGCGGATAGCCGTCGCGAATGGCCAGTTTCTCCTGTTCCGTGCGACGAGCTACCACTCGCTGGGCGGCCATGCGGCCGTCGCCTCCTCGCTGGTCGAGGATGTCGACCTGGCGTTCCTGGCCAAGCGCCGGGAAATGGGCCTGCGGTTCCGCTACGCGCCCGAGGCACTCGAGGCGCACATGTACCGCAGTTTCCCAGCCATGTGGCAGGGCTGGACGAAGAACCTGGCGCTGCTGATAAACAACGCGCTGCCGCTTGCGCTGTGGCGGCTGCTGGACGTGGCGTTACTTATCGGGCTGGTCCTGCTGGCCCTCTTCTACCCCGCGCCGTACCCGTGGGTCACCTGGGCCTTCTGGCTCTTCTGGCTGCGGACCCTGGTCCGGATTTACCGGCGTGCGGCCCGCTCCAACTTCTCGACGTCCGCGGTCCTGCTCAGTGTTGCCATCGGCCTGCCGCTCTTTGCTGCGCTGCTGTACCACAGCTGGTACCAGACGCGCGTGCTGCGGCGTGCCAGCTGGAAGGGCCGCGAGTACCCGGTCGTCAGCCGCTAACGCAGCCCCGCCTCGAGCAGTGCCAGCCTGCGACCCTTCCTCGCGCGCCGCATCCCATGCGGGGGAGACCAAGGCGAGATGATTCTGCTGACGCGCAAGGCTGAGTGGAGCGCCGCGCACTACTACTGGGTCGACGAGTGGAGCGAGGAAGAGAACCTGCGCCGCTTCGGCAAGTGCGCCAATCGCAATGGCCACGGGCACAACTACACGCTCGAGGTGACAGTCCGTGGCGAGATCGATCCCCAGACAGGTTTTGTCGTCGATTTGAAGTGGCTGAAAGCCGTGCTCGAGCGCGAAGTGATCGCGGTCTACGACCATCGGCACCTGAACCTGGAGGTGCCTGAGTTCCGCACCGTGCAGCCGACGGTCGAGAATATCGCGAGCGCCATCTGGAAGCGGCTTGAAGGCAAGCTGGGCGCGGTGGCGGCCCTGCACCAGGTGCGCGTGTACGAAACCCCCGATTTGTTCGCGGATGCGTTTGGTGAAGAAAGCCGCGAGCGGGTGGGGTCGTGAGAGTGCAGCTTGGCCGACGCTACCGGTTGAGTGCGTCCCATCGTCTGTTCTGCCCGGAGTGGGACGAGCAGCGCAACAGCGAAGCCTTCGGCAAATGTGCCAACCCGCACGGGCATGGTCATAACTACCGGATCGAGGTGATGGTGGGCGGCGCGGTCGACCCGGTCACAGGCATGCTCCTCGACCTGGCGGAATTGGACCTGGTCGTGACCCGCGTGGTGCTGGAGCCCTTCGACCACTGCAACCTGAACCGGCACCCTGCTTTCGCAGACCAGGTACCGACGAGCGAAAACTTCTGTATCGAAATCTTCGGCCGGCTCCACGAGGCGCTGGCCCCCGACCAGCTGCGACAGGTGCGGATCGAGGAAACGCCGAACAACTCGTTCACTTACACTGGCGGTTAGAGTGAAGGCAATGAGCAAGATCGCGAGCAAGCACCCCAACGGAGACCAGGCGACCCGGCCCGACGCCGCGAAGCCCGCGAGTGCGCTCGCCGCCGCCACGACCGAAGAGCTGTACCGCGAGCTGATCCACCGCTTCGATCGAGACCCCTCGCGGGACGGGCTGCTGCGTACCCCGGAGCGTGCTGCCCGGGCTATCGAATACCTGACCAGCGGGCTCGACCAGGACCCCGCAGCCATCCTGCGGAGCGCCCTCTTCGACGTGGACTACGACGAGATGGTGATCGTGAAAGATATCGAGATGTACTCGCTGTGCGAGCACCACATGCTGCCCTTTTTCGGCAAAGTACACATCGCGTACATCCCCCAGGGCAAGGTCGTCGGCCTGAGCAAGCTGCCGCGCCTGGTCGATGTATTCGCGCGCCGCTTCCAGGTGCAGGAGCGCATGACGCGGCAGATTGCCGAATCGATTGAGGAAGCGATTCAGCCCATGGGTGTGGGCGTCATTATTGAGGCGCAGCACCTGTGCATGATGATGCGCGGGGTACAGAAGCAGGCTTCCTCGACCGTCACCTCCGCCATGCTGGGCGTTTTCCAGAAGCAGCGCACCCGCGCGGAATTTCTGTCGCTGGTCCACAGCGGGGCGCCTCGTGGCTTCTAGGCAGGTCAGCACAGTTGAATAGCCTGCTGCTGATCGACAAGCCGGGCGGCATGACCTCGCATGAAGTGGTGGCGCGTGTGCGGCGAGTATGCGCAGAGAAGTCAGTGGGACACCTGGGCACGCTTGACCCCATGGCGACCGGGCTGCTGCCGCTGCTGCTGGGTAAGTGGACGCGGCTCGCGAAGTTCTATGGCCACTTAGCCAAGACTTACACAGGAGTGATGCGCTTCGGCTTCGCGACCGACACACTGGACGCCGAAGGGGAGCCCACCAGCGAGCTGGTGCGCCCACGCTTCGAGCTCGCCGAGCTGCGCACGCTGGCCTCGGCCATGCTGGGGGAAAGCGAGCAGACGCCGCCTGCCTACTCGGCGAAGAAGATCGGTGGCAAGGCCGCCTACACACTGGCCAGGGCAGGGCAGGCGCCGGAGCTGCGCCCGGTGCGCATCACGATCGAGCGTTTCACTATCGAAGCGCTGACAGCCAATGCCGATGGCACGCTCGATGCGGCGTTCCTGCTGCAGATTTCCTCTGGCGGCTATGTCCGTTCGGTAGCTGACACGCTTGGGCGGCAGCTCGGCTGCGGCGCCCACCTGGCGGCCCTGCGGCGTACGGCGGCCGGCGCGCTGCAACTGCGAGACGCCCACACCCTGGCGGCGCTTGCGGAACACGCAGCAGCGGGTACTTTGGAGACCCTTTCGCCGCACCCGCGCCTGCTGCTACCCGAGCTGCCCAACGTCACCGCGGACGCCGCGACACTGCACCGCCTTCGCAACGGCATGGCCGTCGCCCTGCCCGAGTTCTCCTCCGCGCCGGTGATCAAGGTCTTCAGCGGCCAGCAGGAACTAGCCGCCGTCGCGAACAGGGTGGCGGGCGTCCTGTTTCAGCCCAGCATCGTGCTGCTGTAGCGATACGTGGGTCGCGCTGTGTCACGCGCGCCTTTCGAGGCCATCTTGACTCGCAAGACCTGAGCAAATGGATCATCCTCAAACGACAAGGGTCATCCTGAGCGTAGTCGAAGGACCCGCGGTTGAACTCTCTGTTATCCGCCGTCGAACAAGAAGGACGTAGCAAATCCTTCGGCTACGCTCAGAATGACCCCCCGGGAGTTGGGCTTGCACCCTTGGCTCGCAGCTGTCGGACGACGAGGACGACCGCAGGTCCTTCGACTTCGCTCAGGATGGCCCAGTGAAGTGGTGCTGGAGCGTTAAGCAGCGAGGAAAGCCAGGAGCCGACCGCCGGACAACCACTCATAAGCCCGGCTGCTTCAGGAAGCCGCCTACTTCTTCAGCATCGGTTCCAGCAGCGGCAGCACATTCTGCGCCACGCGCTGGTACCCCGCACCATTGGGATGGATATAGTCCTCACTCATCAAGCCATCGACGCCATACACGCCCTGCAGCAGAAAAGGAACCAGCGGGAGTTTGAACTTCGCTGCAAGACCCGGGTATACCGCGTCAAACTGCTTCACGTAGTCGGGCCCCAGGTTGGGCGGCATGTCCATACCGAGCAGCAGGATGCGGATGTGCGCCCGCTGCAGGGTCTCGATCATGGTCGTGAGGTTCTGCTCAATGCCCGTCACAGGCTGGCCACGCAACGCATCATTTGAGCCAAATTCAAGCACCACGATCGCTGGATGGGCGGCGACGACATCGGGC
>CAXTEW010000262.1:0-3947 GCA_964243175.1 uncultured Acidobacteriaceae bacterium | reverse complement strand
TGTGGCGAGCAGGCCTACTGCGGTCAGGTAGAGGCCGAGGAGTTGCTGCTGGCCAGGCAACAGATCGCGGTCCGCCTATATGAACAAGCCGAACAACTCGTCTCGAGCTGTCTGCAGCTCAGCCATCCTGAGCGCCTCGCGCGCCAGTGTCTACGCCATCAACCTGCAAGACTGACGCCGCCGGAGTATGCTTCTCCGGAGCGTTTTAGCGACGCTCGGGAGCCGCCATGCGCCGAGTGACCCTGCCAAGCATCCTCGCCTCTAGCTTGTTCTGCTGGCTTTTCGTAGCCGCCTCCTGTGCGCAGGGTCCTCTGCCGGACGCTGCGCCAGTAAACCCCAACGCCACGCCTGCTGCCCGGGCCCTGCTCCGCGAGATTGACTCCCTCTCCGGTCACGCGACGTTGAGTGGTCAGCATAACTTCCCCAACACCGTCTCACGCTACACGGACCGCGTCTACGACCTTACGGGCAAGTATCCGGCACTCTACGGAGAGGACCTCGGCTTCTCATCCGACCCGGACCGCGACCTGACCCTCGGCCGCGCCCAACTGGTGGAGGAGGTCATACGGCAGTACAGAAACGGGGCGGTCATCGCGCTTACGTGGCACGCCGTACGCCCGACGGATGAGGAACCAGTGACCTTTCACGGCAGCGTGCAGAACCATCTCACTGACTGGGAATGGAAGCAACTGCTCACCCCGGGGACGGACCTCTATGAGCGATGGTGCCGCCAGGTAGATCTTGTTGCGGGCTACTTGCTGGAGCTGCAGGATGCTGGAGTACCTGTGCTCTTTCGGCCGTACCACGAGATGAACGGCGACTGGTTCTGGTGGGGCGGCCGACCGGGCCCAAATGGCTCAGCTACGCTCTATCGCCAGCTTTACGATCGCCTGGTACACCTGCATCATCTCAACAACCTTGTTTGGGTGTGGAATGTGAACGCGCCCAATACGCATGCCGGGCCGATCGAACCGTACTATCCTGGCCCTGGCTTTGCCGATGTGTTCACGGAAGACATCTATGCTGCCTTCGAGCAGCGTTTCTACGACGGCATGGTGGCGCTCGCAGGCCCAACCCACCCGATCGCGCTGGCGGAGGTGGGAACGCTGCCTACTCTGGACGATCTTGCCCGGCAGTCGCGCTGGACGTACTTCATGGTGTGGAGCAGTTTTGAGGAAGGCGCGAATACCCTCGAGCACCTGCAGGCTATCTATCACGCTCCGAATGTGATCAGTCGCGGCGATCCGCGCCTTCCGGCGCCGCTGCCGCCACCTGCAATGCCACCGCCTCCAGTCGTGAACGACGCTGGCCCGGCGGCAAAGGCGCTGGTCGCTCGCCTGTACGAGACCAGGAACAAGACGGTTCTCAGCGGGCAGCAGATCGCCCTCCTTTCAACGAACAAAGCGCCCTCTGGGCAGCAGTCGGCCGCAAGCGTTTCCGCGCTCAGTGCCGTGCAAAGTACCGCCGGCAGGAGTCCGGCACTGGTGGAGTTCACCTTTGATGATCCGGGGGCGAAGCCATTGCTGGACGCCATCCGCCAGGCTGCGCAAGCTGGTCAAATCGTCCTGCTTCGCTGGATGCCGCCACGTCCTACTGACGGCGCGCTGACCGGACTGCTCACTGATTTTGAATGGCAGGAGCTGCTCAAGCCCGGCACTGAACTGAATGGCAGCTGGAACACGCAGGTCGATGCCGCAGCCGGGCTGCTTCGCAAAGTGCAACAGGAACAAATTGCGGTGCTCTGGAGCCCCTACCCTGAACCGAATGCGCATACATCCTGGTGGGCCGGCAGGCCTGGCGCGGAAGGTTCCGCCGCGATCGTGCGCATGCTCGAGGATCGCCTTACCAATCACGATGGCATACATGACCTTGCCTGGTTGTGGGAGGCGGCGTCGCCCGGCGCTGAGTCCAACGGCAACGGAAGCCTTGCAGACTTTTATCCAGGCCCCCTCTACTGCGACGCGCTCATGCTTGATGTCGAAGCACCTACCACGGGACGCCTCCGAGGTGACCGGATGCTGCAGAGCTTCGGCGGCGGCAAGCCAGTAGGCGTTCGCATCGCCGCTGGCGTTCCCTCGCCACAAGTGGTCGACGCGCAGACTGGATGGCAGTGGATCGTACTGCCAGCTACCGATGCTGCGGCCGCGCAGTCACTCCGCGACTTCTATGCTGACCCTCGTGTCGTGTCCACAGCCCCTCTTAACACCGGGCGACCCGATTAGCCTCTTTCCTCTGCATGAACACCTCGTTCGGGTGGATCCTGCTGAGGCATTCGCGAACGTGAGCTCCAAGATTAGAGATGGCGAAAGACAAAAGCTTCACTGTCGCGACGACGTTACTGCTCTGATCCGCAGGGCCCTTGACGGCGCGGTTCCAGCAACAACACCAATGGGCTGCTGCGAGAGTACCTACCCAGGGGAACAGACCGATGCAGCTTCTCGTAAGCCGATCTGAACAAGGGAGCTCTGGGCGCTAGATAAGCACCGGAATCCTGGCTTTGGCACTTCCGCAAGTAGATTCCAGGCCAGTGCTGCAGGACCAGTTTGGACCACCCGACTCTTCGACCCAACTTCCATGGATCGTCGGGCCTACCTTGGAACTCAGGAGTAAACGTGAATCAAAAAGACATGTTAAAAGTGTCGTTCGTGGAATTATTTGGGTCTGGTTCACATTGGGTGAGGGGTGCCGGTGATGCCGCGGATGCTTAGGAACTGAGCGAAATCACGCCGACTCGAGGACGCGAAGTCGGAGTAGATCGAAGCTGGCGCGGCCGTACATCTGCCGTTTGATCAGCTTCAGCCGATGGATCTGCCCTTCCACCATGCCGTTGCTCCAGGGCAGCTTTAGAGCTGCGGCAATCGCATCCTTATCTCGCCGGAGATGCCGGACGAACCCAGCAAGTGGAGAGTGTGCTGCTGTATCGAGCCACTCTGGCCAGGCTGCTGCATCGTGGTTGCGTAGGATCTCGAAGAGCTTGCGTGCGGTCTGCCCGAGTGAGGCGATTTCTGGCGAAGTGCGGTACAGCGCTCTTAGGTATCGATGTCGTGAAGGCTCAGCCTTGAGCATCAACCATGCGACCCGCTGCGGAGATACCAGCGCGGATCTTTTCGCGAGCGGTTGCGTTTTGTTCTTGGGAGAGCCAAAACGCTGGCGCAACCAGCCCCGCACTGTGGAGGCCTGCCCACCGAAACCCATCTCCTTCACTTCCTGCCAGAGCCGGTTTATATGACGGCAGCCCTCGCGGTATCGCTTCTCCAAATACGAGCCATACTGGTCGACTGTGCTCGGAAAGACGCGATGCTTCCGCTCCGGAAAATGTGCCGTACGCCAGCCAGCGCTGCACGGTACGCAGTGGGATGCCCAGTTGGCGCGCAGCCTCGGAATGGTTCATGCCAGTGTCGAGCAGGATCCTAAGCTCTTCGTAGCGCTGTATGCGCCGCTCTCGGCTCCCCTGTTTGCGCAACAGGGCCAGCGTAGGGCGTTCCAGCTGCACATGACCAGCCGTCCTGGCCGCTGATGTGTGGCTTCTCTTGTGCGCCACTTCGCTCAAGGTGCTCCGATGACGCTCCAGCGACCTTGCCAAGAGTCTCGAACAGGTTGTTGAGCAAATGCCAGCGATCTGCGACCTGCTCGGCACCCGGTGCTCCTTTCGCGATGGCGCCGGCTCGATCGCGGCTGACCACCTCAACGCTCGAGTGCTGACCTAGCCACGTAGCAACAATCTCGCTGCTTCGGTTCGGCAACAGGTCGATGACCCGGCCCCGTTCGAGATCGCACAGGATGGTGCCATACCGATGGCCCTTCTTCCAGGCCCAATCGTCGACACCGAGTACACGCACTGGCGAATTAGCAGATGGACGCGTTCGCCTGCGGAGCGCACGCAGCAAGGTCGGCCGACTCGCCAGCAAGCCGAGCTTGCGAGCCAGTCTTGCTCCAGCCCGGCCTCC
>CAXTEW010000261.1:2112-3953 GCA_964243175.1 uncultured Acidobacteriaceae bacterium | reverse complement strand
GGTAAGACCGTCTTCGTTCCGCATACCCTGCCGGGCGAAGTTGTCGAGTGCGAGATCGTCGAAGACAAGCGCAGCTTTGCCAATGCACGTCTTACAAAAATGCTGGAACCTGCGGCGGAACGCATTGCGCCGGGCTGCGCATATTTTCCGCGCTGCGGCGGCTGCCAGTACCAGCACACGACCTACGAAACACAGTTGGCCATAAAGCGCGACATCCTCGCCGAAACACTGTCGCGCGCCGGCATCAACATCGAAGCTTCTGCGATCGACACGCTGCACGGTGAGCCCTGGCAGTATCGCAACCGAGTCCGTCTGCATATCCGCTTCGGCGACTTCGCACTGTGCTATCGCGAGACGTTATCGCATCGCGATGTGGTCGTCGATCATTGTCCTATCGCCGCGCCACTCCTGCAGCAGGCGATCGAGGCATTTCCGGAAGCAGCGCTATCGTGTGGAATCGACGCAGGCATTTTTGACGAGGCAGAATTCTTTACGAACGACGTAGAAGACACACTGCTCGTGTCGTTGTGGACGACGCGCGGCAGCGACGCCACGCGTGCCCTGCCCACCCTTTGCGAGGCGTTGCAGGAGCAGTTGCCGATGCTCAGCGGCGGCGTGCTCTTCCAGTCCGAATCGCAGAAAGGCCAGGGACGGCGGCAGGCAAGCTGGGGCAATCCCGAACTGACGTATGGTGTTGGCCAGGATCGCTATCGTGTGAACGCGGCATCGTTCTTCCAGATCAACCGCTTCCTCGTTCCGCAACTGGTTCAGCGTGCGACGGCAGGCAGAAAAGGCCAGATTGCGTGGGACCTCTTCGCCGGCGCCGGTCTTTTTTCCGTCTCACTGGCGCAGCAATACGACTCCGTGACCGCCGTCGAGCAGGCAGCTTCTTCCGTGCGCGACCTGCGACACAACCTGCAGGGCAGACATCACCGCATCATCGCTTCGTCGACGCTGGATTTTCTAAAGTCCCAGGCTGGTAATTTGAAGGGCGAGACAGCGACCAAAGGTCCCGACTTGGTCGTCGTTGACCCGCCGCGCGCTGGTCTCGGCAAAGACGTGACGACACTGCTTTCCCAAATCGGGCCGGCTGCGATTACTTATATTTCCTGCGACCCGACAACGCTCGCCCGCGACGTGCAGCAGTTGTTACACTCTGGCTACCAGCTCAGAAATACTACGCTGGTCGACCTGTTCCCGCAGACGTATCACCTCGAAACAATTGCCGAACTGACACGCGACTGACGCAATCGTGCAGCGGCGCTCGGAGAGTGCCGTGGCCACGCAAGCCATTTACAACCCGCCACTACAAACGCGGCAGCTCACACAACGACCGGCGGTGCGCGTGTCAGGCCGGGCCGCACGGATCGTTATCCTCGACAGGCTCAGCTTCCGCGCCCAGCCTGCCCTGCTCGCGGCCATAGCGCTGTCCGTGGGCATCTCCGGCACGCACCTGCACTGGATCCCGCCAGCATGGCTGCTCATCGTCGGGATTGTTCCGTCCCTGACTCTTTGCGCATGCACGCGACACGCTTCACGCATCGTCCTGCTCCCACTCTTCGTCACGTTCGGGCTCATCGGCGCGCTGCTCTGCGAAGTGCAGCCTCGTCCCAATTCACAGTCGGCGCTGGTCCACCTGGCCGATGGCGACAAGCACATCATCACCGGCGAGATCGTGCGTTTCGGCGCAGTTCGCGTCATCGAATCACAGCGCCCCTTCAGCAACGAGCCGGTCCAGGAGCAGCAGCTTTCCGTGCAACTCGCCGTGTCGAGTATTGATACGAATCCAGTTGCAGGCGGGCTGCGGCTGGCCATCTATGCGCCGATGGACATCCAGATTG
>CAXTEW010000261.1:0-2102 GCA_964243175.1 uncultured Acidobacteriaceae bacterium | reverse complement strand
TTGCGCGCGTCCGCTGCGGCGACCGTATGACCCTGAACGCAGCGCTCAAAGAACCGCAACGCTACCGCGATCCCGGCGTGTGGGACGGGCGCGCGTGGCTGCTTAGCCAGGGCGTCGGCGTGCTTGCTGCTGCGAGTGCGACGGACATCCTGCTGCCCGTCCATGACAGGCATGGCAGTCCGGCGTGCTGGATCCACGCGCTACAAACAAGGGCAAGCGAGCGGCTGATCGCACTCGGCACGACGGCCAAGCCACACTGGCTGCCCTCTGCGCTGACCATTAACGAGAACGACGCCAGCATGATCACCGCCATGGTCACGGGTGACCGCTCCTATCTCGAACGCAGTGAACGCGTCGGCTTCGAACGCACCGGCGCGTTTCATGTGCTGGTCGTCTCCGGACTGCATGTCGGCCTGATCGCTGCTCTGCTGCTCGCGATCACGAAGAGACTCGGCTGTTCCCGCGGCTGGTCCGGCCTGATCACAGCCGTGCTCGCGACTTTCTACGCCATCTTCACCGGCTTTGGCGAGCCGGTACAGCGGGCGCTGGTGATGGTCCTGCTCTACCTCGCGGCACGGGCGTGTTATCGCGAACGCCACGCCATGCAGGCACTCGGCGTCGCTGCACTTCTGCTGCTTGCGTGGCAGCCGTCAGCGCTCTTCGACGCCGGACTGCAGATGACCATTCTCACCGTCGTCGCCACTGGTGGCCTGGTCGCACCGCTGCTCGATCGGACCATCAGCCCCTGGCTCAAAGCGACGCGCCAGATCAGTCTGGTTGCGGTTGATGCGGGAATGCCGCCGCGACTCGCGCAGTTCCGCGTCATGCTGCGGCTCTTCGCCTGGCATCTTGCGCCCCTGCTCCTGCCTCGCCGATACCGCAGGCGCTCTGCGCCCATTCTCGCCGCGGTCCTTCGCTTCACTCTGCGCCTCGGCGAACTCCTGCTGATGTCAATCACGGTTGAAATCGTCATGGCGCTTCCGATGGCTCTCTACTTTCATCGGATTACGGTGCTCGCGCTGCCCGTCAATCTGCTGCTTATTCCTGGACTCGCGTTGCTGCTGCCGGCTGCTGTTCTGACCGCCATTGTCGCCGTCGTCATTCCTCATTTCGTCATCATTCCCGGCATGCTGCTCGCACTGTTGCTGCATGCAGCTGTCGGCATCGTGCATCTTTTTTCGCGGCAGATGGGCGATCTGCGCATTGCCAGCCCACCCGCATGGACCACAGCCCTTGCTTTGCTGCTGCTCGGCACTTCAGTCTGGGCCATGCGCCGCGACAAGCTTACTGCCGGCATGTGCGCCGTAGCCGCCAGCGCCGCGATGATCCTTCTGCTCTCGTCGCATGCTGTCCTGGCACGCCCGCATGTCCTCGAGATAAGCGCGCTCGACGTCGGCCAGGGGGATGCACTTCTCGTCGTCACGCCAGCCGGCAAGACCATCATGGTCGACTGCGGCGGACCGACTGGCGGCGACCTCGCGCAGCACGGCAACTTCGAAATCGGCGAAGATGTCGTCTCACCCGTCCTCTGGTCGCGCGGCATCAGCCACCTGGACGCGGTTGTCCTCTCACACGCCCACAGCGACCACATGGGCGGCATGTTCGCTGTGCTCAGCAACTTCCATCCGCGCGAGTTGTGGGTCGGCAACAATCCGGCGACTTTCCAGTACCGCGCCCTGCTCGCCGAGGCGGACCATCTGCATATCACGGTCAGAAAATTCCGCGCCGAAGATGCCTTCAGCTACGGCGGTATGCGTGTCCGCGTCCTCGCGCCAGCGGCCGACTATGTGCCCGGCCCGGAAGCCAAGAATGACGATTCGCTTGTCCTGCGCGTAGCCTTTCGCCACACGTCCGCCCTGCTCGAAGGAGATGCCGAGGCGCAGAGCGAAGCACAGATGGCGCGGCTGCCATCCATCCACGCGGATCTGCTCAAGGTCGGCCACCATGGCAGTAAGACTTCAACAACCGCCCCATTTCTTACGGCAGTGTCCCCGGAGTACGCAGTCGTCTCAGTTGGTCTGCACAACCTCTACCACCATCCCCGCTTCGAAACTCTGGAGCACCTGCAGGGCGCCGGCGTCCGCACCTGGCGCACGGACCTT
>CAXTEW010000260.1:0-4025 GCA_964243175.1 uncultured Acidobacteriaceae bacterium | reverse complement strand
AATGTCGCTGATTCGCCGACATCCCCGGGGAGCGATGGTTCTGTGAGCGCTCCGTGGGAGGTTCAAGCGAGATCTGTGTTGTGAGCTGGCGCAGCTGTTTCCATATCGAGGCCCCTATGCGTACGTTTCGCCCTTTCTTTCCCGCGTCTGTGATTCTTGCTTCCGCAACCTTAAGTCTCCCTGGCGCCATGCCCTGCATGGCGCAGGTGGATCGCAGCGCGATCACCGGTACCGTAACTGATCCGACGGGAGGGCTGCTGGCAAGGGCGCATATCACTGCCATAGAGGATGCAACGCAGCTGCGGCGGGAAGGAATCTCAGACGTCGATGGGCGGTATGAGATCGCGGCGCTCCCGGTCGGGAGATACACCATCACGGTGGAGCATCCCGGCTTCGCGACGCTGACGTTTGGCGATGTGCAACAGGTGGTAGGGCGGACGCGCACCCTGGATGCGGCGCTGCAGATCGCAGGCGGCGAGGAGCACGTGGAAGTTTCCGCGAGCTCGGAGCTGCTGGACCGCAACACGAGCGCGATCACAGGCCTGATCGAGAGGAAGCAGGCCGATGAACTGCCGCTGAATGGCCGCGACTGGTCAGAATTGACGGCACAGATCCCGGGCGCGATCGACACAGGTGGCAGCAATCAGCGGTCCGTTCGGTTTGCCGGCCGCGGTCTGGACGACAGCAATTTTACGTATGACGGCGTCGACGAAACCAGTGTTGTGAATCAGACGCAACGACCGTGGGTGCGGCTGTCGATTCCGCTGGATGCGATCGCGGAATTCCGCGTGGATACCTTGTTGGCGACTGCGGCCGATGGTGCCACCGGCGGCGCACAACTGGCGGTGGTCTCGCCTGCGGGGACAAACCAGTTCCATGGGCGGCTGTTTGAGTTTCTGCGCAATAACTATTTCGACGCGTCGGAGCCTTCATGGGCTTCCGGCGGCGTAGCGCAGCAGCCACTTCGCTTGAACCAGTTTGGCGGATCGATTGGCGGACCGATCGTGCATGACAAGACCTTTTTCTTTCTTGCGTCTGAGGCCTACCGACAGGTGTGGGGCTACCCAGTAACTGGCGACGTGCCGAGCGCGGCGTTCAGGGCGACGATTTCGCCCGCCAACCCGGCATATACCATCGTGAACGCGTACCCGATAGCTGGACCGAAGGCGATTGTGGCACCAACCAGCGATCCGAACATTGACCTGCTGACCTGCGCCTGCACACAGGTGGTCAACGAGAACTCGGCGATGCTGCGACTGGATCATCATTTTTCAACGAACACGACCGGATTCATGCGCTTCAGCTACGATCGATCGGCGGATACACAGCCGGCTTCGACGAGCGCGACGAACGTGGAGCAGAGGGTGAGCGCGCCGGTGAATGGTGCAGTCGAGTTACTGCATATTTTCAGCCCCTACCTGACCAATGAAGCAGAGTTCGGGTTCAATCGCTCGACCGACAATACTTACTACTCGAGCGGTACCGGCCTGGTTTACCAGGTAGCGATCTCGTCGGGGATTGGCCCGGGCTTCGGCAACTTGAACTACGACTACAACACCATTTACGTGGGCAACACGTTTGCGGGCATTGATAACCTGACGTGGCTTCATGGCCGGCACACATTTAGGTTAGGTGGGGAGGTGCGCCACATTCAGCTGAACCAGCACTACGGCGAACATGGAACCGTGACGTTTGCATCGCTCACGGCGCTGGCCGCAGGCCAGGTGGCGAAGGCAAGCTTGACGGGTGCTCTGCCGGTCAATGATTTGCGTAAGAACTGGTACATGGAATATGCGCAGGACGAGTACAAGCCGGTGCCTAACCTTACGCTGAACCTAGGCGTGCGCTACACGATCTTCGGGCTCTTCAATGAGGCGCACGGGAAGGCCGACCCGTTTGATTTCGGCACTTGCGGAGCGCAGGGATTCTGCGGCACAGGTGCAGGCTTTGGGCAGCAGAATTATGGCGATGTGGATCCACGCGTAGGGCTGTCGTGGTCGCCGCCTCACGATGCAAAGACGGTGGTTCGTGCGGGCTTCGGGATGTACCACGAAGACGGCCAGCTCGACGACCAGAACCTGCCTGCGAAGAACGAGATCGCTTCCTACTCGGTTACGAAAACAACTTTTCCGGTCAGCTTCGCGGGAAACGGGACCCTTTCGCCGAACGCCGAGCAGCGCAACCGCAAGGATAGTTATACGGAACAGTGGGACCTTTCCATTCAGCGGGAGTTACCAGGAAACTTTGTAGGCTCTGTTTCCTACATGGCGAGCCACGGCGTGCATTTGCTCGAGACGAACGTAGTAAACCTGACCAATCCGGCAACGGGGATTGCGCAATACCCAGCGTTTGCTCCGGCGATTGCCTGGCGCGGCTCAGTGGGTGCGAGCTCTTACAATGGTGTCGTTGTTTCCATGCGTCGACCGTTCGCGAGTGGACTGCTGGTGGCCGCGAACTATTCCTACACCCACGAGTTGGACAATGGATCGAATGGAAGCGGCGATGGAGACGAGACTTCTCCGCAGAACCCGCTGTGCCAGTCCTGCGAGTGGGCGAGCGGCGCCTGGAACGCGAGCCAGGTTGTGAATGGCAACGCAGTGTATGAGCTGCCATTTGGCTATGGCAAGCGAATGCTGAATCGGCGCGGCGTAGCAAGCGCCATCGCAGGCAACTGGCAGCTGACCACGGCAGCGCTGGCTCGCACTGGTTTTCCGATTAACGTGCTGCTGCCGAGCAGCGTTCTTTCCCCTTATGGAAACTCGGGCTCACTGCGTCCCAACCTGGTGCCGGACGTTTCGCTCACCCCGCCGGGAGGCAGGACGATTGCCCATTGGATCAATCCAGCGGCCTTCGCTCTGCCCGCGCCTGGAACCTTCGGCAATGCGCCCCGCGGCCTGATCGCAGGGCCGGGCACCTGGCAGTTGGACACTGGCGTGGCCAAGACGCTGGCGATCGGAGAGCGTGTTCGCACGGAGTTCCGGGCAGAGTTTTTCAACGTCTTCAATCACCCGCAGTTAGGATCGCCGAATGCTACATGTACGCTTTCCGCGTCTGCGCCTGCGGGCTGCGGCAGCGGCTTCGGCGGCATCACGACCACGGTGAACCTGAACACGGCGATCGTGAATCCGATTACGCCGGTGGGCTCGGGGACGCCGCGGGAGATACAGTTCGCACTGCGGTTTGACTTTTGATGAGACGGGAAAGCGCCGAGTCGTCGCCGGCGAAGATACGATCTATGCCGAATGAGTGTAGAGCAACGCTTGTACGCGGCAGGCTCGCGTGGAGACTGAGATAGCACTTCGCCGCTTACCATAAGCCGCTGGCAGGGCCGGCTGCATCGCCTGCGGCGGGGAGAAATCCCGAGGTTGTCTATTGGCGATTTGAACGTACGTGAGAACTGGGCTCAGCCGGTTTTGCTGAGCTAAGTTCATTGCCGAAGAGACTCATGACCAGAGCCCCTTCGGCACTTGCCGTCTTTCCTAAAACTACAGCAGCGCTCGCTTAGAAGTACTTCATGTTCGTCAGGTCTTCGATCAATCCCGGACCGGTCGGCTCCCAACCCAGAGTCTTGCGCGTCCATTCGCTCGAAGCCGGCATGTCCAGCGTCGCAAAGTGTGCGAACATCCCGAAGTGCTCACCCACCTTTTCCGGGGAAACGGAAACCGCTGGCACCTTTAGCCCCTTGGCAGTTATCTCGGCAATCGCGCGCAACGACACCCCTTCTTCGTCCACAGCGTGGTACGTCGTGGCCCCTGGCCCGGTCTTTTCGACAGCCAGTCGATACAGGTGCGCCACATCCTTCAGCGGAGCCGCGGCCCAGCGGGTCGCGCCTTCGCCGACATATGCCGAAACACCTTTCTCGCGAGCAATCTGGATCAGATACGTCACCAGCCCCTGCTTATGCGTGTCGTGCACCTGCGGCAGCCGCACAATCGCGACGTGCACACCGCGCTCCGCCACAGCCTGGGCTGCATGTTCCGGCTTGCGAGGGATCGCCGGCGACTCGATCGGAGGGTCCGTCTCCC
>CAXTEW010000259.1:0-4055 GCA_964243175.1 uncultured Acidobacteriaceae bacterium | reverse complement strand
GGAGCATCCCCCGTGTGGATGCGATGTGAGATGAGCGGCGCGGCGCGGGCGCGGCGCGGGCGCGGGGCGGCCTTGGAGGTCTGGGATTCCCACAAGCTGGGATTCCCACAAGCTGCCCGATGCTTTGCTCTGCGCGTGGTAAAGGAGCAAGCATCTACTCCAAGACATCGCGACGGGTGGCTGCAGGTATTGACCCGAATGCCTCCTTGCGATCCCTCCTTCTCACCAGAGCCTATGACGAGGCCCCGGATGATTGTTCCATCCCCCCTGCTATCACCTTTGTCCCCGCCCATCCATGGGTCGGCCAGAAAACTCTATCTCCAGGTGCTGCTCTTCGCTGCTGTCACCTTCTTCCTGTTCCTGGCTGCACTCGTGTTCGGTACACCCCTCATCGGCGCGTAAGCCGGGCGAGTTACAGGGTGTAAGCACATCGCAGCGCGACCACTCACCAGGTCTCGTGTGCCCGCAAGCGCGCGCCCGCCGGCGTGAGGACTTTCGACCCGTCCACGCATCGGATAGGGGCGCACCTCAGAGCCAGGCCGTGCGCTCGCCGGCCCGCGTGCGCAAAGGAGAACCGCCACTTGTTCCAGCCCGACCCCCCTGCTCCTGTTCGCCCCCATGTGCTGGGCGTTATCCCCGCGCGGTTAGCGTCGACGCGCCTGCCACGCAAGATGCTGCTCGCGATTGCGGGCGAGCCGATGCTGGCGTGGGTCTACCGCGCTGCACGCGCCTGCCCAGCGCTCGACGGCGTACTCATCGCCACCGACTCCGACGAGATCATGGAGCTGGCCCAGCGCTACGGCTTTCCTGCCGTGTTTACCCCGGAGGATTGCGCCAGCGGCACGGACCGCGTGTGGGCCGTTGCGGAATCGATCCACGCGGATATTTACGTCAATATCCAGGGCGATGAGCCTCTGCTGCGACCGGAACACCTCGACGCCCTGCTGGCTCCGCTGCTGGCGTCTCCTGTGTCTCACCAAGGCCGGCCGGTGGAGGTGGCGACGCTGGCAACACCCTGCCCCGCAGACCAGCTGCACTCGCTGAGTGTCGTCAAGGTGGTGCGCGCGCTTGACGGACGCGCCCTTTACTTTTCGCGCGCGCCGATCCCCGTCGACCGCGATGGAACCGGCCTGGGCGTCCAGCCGCTCAAGCACCTGGGAATGTACGCCTTTCGCCGTGAGGCGCTGATGCGCTTCCACGAGCTGCCGCCGGGCCGCCTGGAAGTGACAGAAAAACTGGAGCAGCTGCGCCTGCTGGAGAATGGCATCGATATCTGGGTCGCGGAGACGCCGTTCGACACCCGCGGCGTGGATACAGCCGAGGACCTCCTGGCGGTCGAAGCCCTGTTGCTGAGCGGCCACGGCACCCACCCGTAGCCACGGCGCGTCGCCGCAGCCACCGCCGATCCGTGTGCAGCCTCATGCGCTGTGCGTGTTTGGGCTGCGCGTCCGCGGGTAACGCGTTTAGAATGTGTTTGCCTTCCCATCAACTCAATGCACGGCCAACGAATGGAAGGAGAGCCCATGGATTTTGAACAACTGCGCACATTCCTCGAAGTCAGCCGATTGCGCTCCTTTTCCCGTGCAGCGGAAAAGCTGAGTGTCACCCAGCCTGCCATCTCGGCACAGATCCGCTCGCTCGAAACAGAGATAGGCGCGCGACTCTTCGATCGCGATGGCGGCAAAGTCACGTTCACCTCGGCGGGCCGGGTATTCGAACCCTTCGCCGAGCACGTGCTGTCGTGTCACGCACATATCGGCATCACCATCGCCGAGCTGCATCGTTCGCCGCGTGGTGAGATCTCGATCAGCGCGAACGAAGCCACCAGCCTTTACGTGCTGCCAGCTGTTTTTGCTGCGTTCAAGAAGCAGTACACCCGGGTCGCGCTCAAGATCGAGCGGGCCGACCGCGCCGGCATCCTGGAAGGCGTGCTCAACCGGGAGGTGGACTTTGGCGTGGTCAGCCTGCCGGTGAAGGACGCGCGCCTGACCATCGAGCGGATCCACAAGGATGAGGTGGTGCTGGTGGCCGGGCCGGCTCATCCGCTGGCAGCGCGCGACACGATCACCATGGCCGAGCTGCTGGAGTACCCCCTGCTGCTGACCAAGAATGGCCGCCAGCGCGACCAGCTCGACGACTTCTTTCGCACCGAGGATGTCCACCCGCGCGTGGCCATGGAGGTGGAGTCAAGCGAACTGTTGAAGCGGCTCATCGCGGCAGGCCTGGGTATGGGTTTTCTGCCGCGGGCCGTGGTCGCGGCCGAGGCAGCAACAGGCGAGCTGCGCATCCTGAAGGTGGAAGGTCTGCGGATTTCGCGGGAGCTGGCATTGGTTTTCCGCAAGGAAAAAACACTGTCGCGCGCAGCCCACGCGTTTCTCGAGATTGCTACCGGACAGAATCGCGTCGCGCAGGCGGCGGTCCCGGCCAAGGTCGCGCGGGCGCGCTAGGGACAAGACCGCCTGTTCGGCTGGAAGCCACTTGCGTGGCATTTCGCGCTGGTGCATGGGTGGGTCTTCGCGATGCTCGGCACCGGGTAAGGCCTGCACGCCCAGCATCAACGGAGGTAAGCGCCGAGCATCGCGAAGGCCCACCTCGTTGTTCCCCCGGCAGCGCGAAAAAAGGCCAAGTGGCCGCCAGCCGCGCAGGCGGTCTTACTTGGCGCCCAATGCGCCAATATGCCGCTTCACGATCTTGTCGGTTTCCGCGGCGAAGGACTTGTAGTAACCGGTACCCTGCTGCGCTTCTTCCGCAAACAGCTTCTCGTCCTTGTCGTGGATGGCAGCCATGTCGCTGATGTAAGCCGCGTCGAAGCTCGCCGCTGGAACATTTTTCAGCTTGTCGAGCCGCTGCTGGAACTCGCTGTTCAGCTGCCCGGCGATGCCGATGCCGGAAGCCGTGTTCTTGAGCTTGCTATTGACCATTTCATGGTCATGGACCTCGGTGTTCGCGACATCCTTTACATCCTGTGCGGCAGCCCTGGTCTCGGCGACCTTGCTGGCCTCTACCTCGTACATGCCGCCCTGGGAGACCTTGGCGACGAACGCCTTGTCCGCGGCGGACGGCGCAGGGGCTGCCAGCGCGAGCGGAGCACAGGAGAGAGCGATCGCGAGACAACCGGCGAGGCGTAGCGTGGACTCTTGCATGAATGATTTTGCTCCGGAGCGGGTGTGACGTTCGCCGCTCTGGAGATCGTACCTTCTTGTCCGATCCCGCGGAAAAGAGCGCCGTGTTGCGCGGCTTGACCGCGGAGCGCAGCGACGGTAGCGTCGGAGATAGCCTCGCGGAGTGTGCCCCATGCTGGAAAGCCTGAAAGCCGACGTACTGGAAGCGAATCTTGAGCTGGTTCGGCAGGGTCTGGTGACGCATACCTGGGGCAACTGCAGCGGGATCGATCGTGAGCGGGGCCTGGTGGTGATCAAGCCAAGCGGTGTGCCTTATGACACGATGCGCGCCGAGGATATGGTGGTCAGCGACCTGGACGGCGACGTGGTGGAAGGCACGATGAAGCCCAGCTCCGACCTGGGCACCCACCTGCTGCTCTACACGGCATTCGAGCACATCGGCGGCGTCGCCCACACCCACTCCGAGTATGCAACGGCATGGGCGCAGGCCGCGCGGCCGATTCCTCCGCTCGGTACCACCCACGCCGATTACTTCTACGGTCCGGTGCCGGTGACAGAGGAGTTGAGCGCCTTTGAGATCAAGGGCGACTACGTGCACAACACAGGCCTGGCGATTACGCGGCGCTTTCGCACGCTCGATCCGGAGTCGCTGCCTGGGGTGCTGGTCGCCGGCCACGCGCCCTTCGCCTGGGGCGTGAGTGTGAAGGACTCGGTGCACCACGCCGCGGTGCTTGAGAGCATTGCCAAGATGGCCTGGGTGACGCTGCAGCTGAACCCGAACGCACGCCAGGTGTCCCAGGCGCTGCTGGATAGACACTACTTCCGCAAGCACGGCGCGGCGGCGAATTACGGGCAGTGATGAAGGTGAAAAGCAGATCCTTCGGCTTCGCTCAGGATGACGGGTCGAAAGACAAGGTCAACCGCAGGTCCTTC
>CAXTEW010000258.1:0-4060 GCA_964243175.1 uncultured Acidobacteriaceae bacterium | reverse complement strand
GACCTGTCTTCGGGACCTGGTCATCCTCGGGCGTGGGGAGAGCCTCACTTATGCTTCTTCTTCTTCTTCTTGTGCGCCGGCGGGGTCGGCTCCGTTGGCGGGGCCGGCGGAGTGGTGCCGCCACCTGTACCAGTGGGAGCAGGCGCGCCCGTGCTGAGTGCTGCCAGCACGGCCGCGCCATTTGGCGAGCCCAGTCCAGTACACGGGTCCCAGCCCGGCGCTGCTTTGTAGGTGCCGTTGGAGCCGCTGGTGATGTCCCGCAAGGCTGTGGTCGTGGCATACAGAACAGGATTGATGAAGCCCGCGGTGCTGAGGCCTCCCCCAACCCTTCGCTGGTTGATCAGCGTGATGAGCCCCGCCCACAAGGGCGCCACGGCGCTGGTGCCGCCAACCACCTGCTGCTGCCCGTCGACCAGCACGCTGTAGCCTGACTCGGGCGACGCGTCCCCGGAAACATCCGGAACGCCACGGCCGCCCGTGCTGCTGCTCGGCACCCCGACGTTGCTCTGCCAGGTGGGCAGCGCGAACACCGTGCTGACGCCGCCCCCGGACGCGCCGCCGCTTGGCTGGTCGTTCCACACGACCTCGGAGGCGATGGTGGTTCCTGAGCCCGCCAGCCGGGTGCCGCCGCAGCCCAGTACGTGCGGGCTGGAGGCAGGGAAGTCCACGTTGTTGCCGGTGCCGCCGTCTGTCGATCCGTTGTCGCCGGAAGCAACGGTAATCGTCACGCCAAGCGCGGCTGCGGACTGGCAGGCGTTATCGAGCGCGGTACGCGAGGCGGCGGCCCAACTCGACTCCGGCCCACCCCAGGAGATGGAAAGCACGCTCGGCTTGTTCGCCGTGTCGTGAACAGCGGTCGTGATGCTGTCGATGAAGCCCTGGTCGGTGTTGGGGGAAAAGTAGACAGCGATCTTCGCTCCGGGCGCGATCGAGCCGGCGACCTGGATATCGAGCGCTACCTCGCCATCCGCGCCGGTCGGGTCCGCGCCCGGAACGTTCGTCCCGCCATCGACGGAAACCGCGACGACCGTCGGCGGTGTCAGCCCGAGCCCTTGAAAGAAGGTGGTGATATCGCTGGCTTCGTAGCCGCCGCCGAGCTCAAGAATGCCAATCGTCTGGCCGGCGCCGGTCAGGTTGGCAGGGAAGCCGTAAAGCGCCGCAACCTGCGGGGGAGTGTAACTGCCGGCGGTTCCCTGCGCCCGGATGATCCGGCCGCCGCCTTCACCAGCCGCTGCTTGGCCTTCCAGCCAGCGCATGTGCGACGTGGCAATGGGCCGGGTGTCGAGTCCCAGGACGGCCTCGATCCGCAGCGCATGCTCCTGCGGGACCGAAATGGCGCCCTGGTAGCAGTGGAAGTGCTTACTATGCTTCAGGCGCTGGTAGGTGTGGAGCGTGACGCCAAAAGCCTGCTCCATGCGGGAGGCCGGCCCGCGGAGAACGATGGTACGGCGGGGCAGGCTGGAGGCTGCTTCGTCGACGGTGAGCCCATGCTCATGGGCAAAGGTGCGCAGTGTTTCGAAGTCCGCGGGATCAGCGGCGAACTGCCGGTCGAACTCCTCATGGGACAGGATGCGGCCGCCGAGGCTGGCCAGTTCGAGCGGCTGGCGGCGTCGGGTGATGACAGAAACAGAAAGGATCTGCTCAGGAGCGATCGAGCCGGTCTGCGAGGCGTCTGCGGGTAGGGGGTTTTCGCTGGCGGCGAGCGGGGTGCGCGCCTGCTTCGTTGGATCGGACTGAGTCATGGACTCACCTCTGACCTCCACGCTAAAACAAAAGCGTGGAACCGTGGAGGGTACGCCAAGTGAGTTATTCTGGCGTACATTTTCCGTGATCCCTTATTCCCGCGTCGGGCAGCGCCGCCGCCTCAGGAAACGTGCTTGTGGAAGAGCTCGTCCTTTTCCCTGCAGGGGCTGCAGGCGCATGATGCCGCGCAGCCTACCAGCAGGGCTGCTCCTATCGTGATGATGGCTTCACCCAGGTGCGCATTCAGATGTGCGATGTGCCACAGTACCGCATGAAGATGGAGAAACCACATGGTCCTATCCTCGACGCTGCCAGGTCACTTGCATGTGCCGGCTTTATGTCCCGCTCGGACTCATGCTGTCATTAAAGACGTACGTGTGCAAATGAAAATCGTCATTGCGTCGTCATTCCACGGTGATCTGTCCCTATTTGACCAGTCACTTACCAAAGTGGAACAACCCGCTGCCCACAACTGAAATCCCCCGCACTTTCCACTGTCGGAAGTGCAAAGAAAGGGCGAAGATAGAAGCAGCCATGGATGGAGCGATGGACGCCTGGAACCCGCCGCCGCACCCAGAAAGCGTTAGCAGGGAAGACCCTGCCGGCGGGGCCGGGCCGGCACCCCTGGTGCGTTGGCTCTTTCTCGATCTGAACTCGTACTTCGCCTCGGTCGAGCAGGAACTTCGCCCAGAGCTCCGTGGCCGCCCTATCGCTGTCGTGCCCGTGACCGCGGATACGGCAACCTGCATCGCCGCCAGCTACGAGGCAAAGGCTTTCGGCGTCAAGACCGGGGTCAAGGTCGGCGAGGCCAGGCGTATGTGCCCCGGGCTGGTGCTGGTCGAAGCGCGCCACCGGGAGTATGTCGAATACCACCATCGTGTGATCGAGGCCGTGGAGCGATGCGTGCCGGTGTCGGCCGTACTCTCGATCGACGAGATGGCCTGCTCGCTGATGGGGCGGGAACAGCGTCTGCTTCATGCGCTCGAGCTGGCGCAGACAGTGAAGCGATCGATCCGTACGCACGCCGGCGCCACCCTGCGCTGTTCGATTGGGCTGGCGCCGAACCGCTACCTGGCCAAGATCGCCTCTGATATGGAGAAGCCGGACGGGCTCGTGGCGCTGACGCCGGATATTCTGCAGGCCGCACTGGCCGGGCTCGAGTTGCGCGATCTGCCCGGGATCGGGGCGCAGATGGAGCGGCGGCTGCTGGCCGCAGGTATACGGACGATGCCGCAGCTGCTGGCGCTCGGCCGCGAGGGCATGCGCACGATCTGGAATGGTGCGGGCGGGGATAAGCTGTGGTTCTGGCTGCAAGGGGAAGACTTCAACGACCCGCACCTGGAACATCAGAAATCCATCAGCCAGAGCCATGTGCTGCCGCCGTCGCTCCGCACGATGGAGGGCGGCTATGCCGTGCTGCACAAGCTGCTGCATAAGGCGGCGATGCGTCTGCGAACAGCGAAATTGTGGGCCACGCACCTGACCCTCGCGATCAAGTTCGCCGTGCCCAGGTCCATCATGCAGCGTCGTCACCTGTCAGGCATTCCACAAGCAACCTGGTCGCAGGGGATGGCGGTGATCGAGTGCCAGGATACGCAGACGCTGGTCGAGGCCCTGCAGAAGCTATGGGCGCGCCGGCCGCAGGGGGCGCAGTATGAAAGCCCGTTCTACGTAGGTGTCTGGCTCGGCCAGCTGGTGCCTGACCACCTGCACACGCTTTCGCTCTTTTCCGAGCTGGAGACCGAAGCAAAGCGGACCCGGATCGCGAGCACCATGGATGCCGTCAACCACAAGTACGGGACCAACACGCTGGCCACAGCAAGCATGCTGCTGGCCGGCTCATCTGCCGCAACCCGGATTGCGTTTACGAATATCCCGGACCTGTTCTAGCGCGCAGCTAGACCGCTTGGGGCTGGCAGCCGCTTCGCGGCGGGTTGACGCTTGTTCGCTGGGGAACACGTGGCTTTTCGGCCCTGGCGGCTGCGTTAGTTGCTGACGGGCTCGGGCGTCAGCACCAGCTGGCCTGCCCCCACGTTCAACTGGAGCTCTCCCGTGCCCTGGCCTGTCATCGAGCGGGAAACCACACCATACGAGTTCTTTCCTCCCGGGCGGTTGTCCTCGAGGCTGCCCAGCCCGACACTGGCTTCGAGGCTGCGGTAGCTTTGTTCCCCATGGAGGAAGATCAGTGCCTTGCCTGCTCCCACGTTCGCCTCGGTATCTCCCGGCAGCGCATCGATGTGAAGCAGCAGGGTGCCGGCGCCAAGGTTGACCTCGCTCCGCAGGACCCGGGAGGCAGGGATCGCGATGGTGACCACGG
>CAXTEW010000257.1:0-4072 GCA_964243175.1 uncultured Acidobacteriaceae bacterium | reverse complement strand
TGGAGCCTGGTGCAGCGAGATCGCCAGGGCGGCAGTTGCCAGCAGCCAGACATGCCGAGATTGGCGTAAATGCATCAGGGCTGGACCGCCTCTGCGTCCGCGGCAGGGAGGGCGCTGAGCCGCCGTGGCAGAAGCGCCGCCTGCAGCCACTGACCGGTATGCGATAGCTCGCTTGCGGCGATATCTTCCGGCGTCCCGACCGCGACCACCTGGCCGCCCTTTGACCCGCCTTCCGGCCCCATATCGATGACCCAGTCAGCCGACTTGATGACGTCCAGATTATGCTCGATCACCACCAGCGACCCGCCGCCATCGATCAGTTTGCGAAAGGCGAGCAACAGCTTGCTGACGTCGTCAAAGTGCAGCCCGGTCGTCGGCTCATCCAGGATGTACAGCACCCGGCTTCCGCCCCTCTTGGGTGCCGTTCGTGCCGCCGCCAGGTGTGCCGCGAGCTTGACCCTTTGCGCCTCGCCGCCGCTGAGCGTCGTGGCTGACTGGCCCAGTCGCACATACCCCAGGCCAACCTCGTCGAGTACCGCAAGTTTGTCCACGATCTTTGGATTGCCAGCCAGGAATCGCAGCGCTTCCTTCACTGTCAGCCCCAGTACCTCGTGAATATTTCTGCCCTTGTAGCGGACTTCGAGCACGGTCGATTTGTAACGGGTACCGTTGCAGTCTTCGCATGGCAGCTCCACGTCGGCCAGGAACTGCATCTCGACCGTCACCGTTCCGTCTCCATCACAGGTATCGCAGCGGCCGCCTGGCACGTTGAATGAGAAGTGGCCGGCAGCATAGCCGCGTCGCTCTGCCTCCGGTTGCGCGGCGAACAGCTCACGGATAGCATCGAAGGCCTTGATGTAGGTCACCGGGTTCGAGCGCGGGGTTCGCCCGATGGCATTCTGATCGACCAGCACGATGTCGTTCAGGCGATCGGCGTTACTGATCTCGCGATACAGCCGCGTTGGGTCGCCGCCTTCCGTCTGCCCCAACTCGTGCGCGACCGCCTTGTACAGCACCTCGTGTACCAGCGTCGACTTACCCGATCCGCTGACACCAGTAATGCAGCACAGCATGTTCAGCGGGATCGAGACATCTACTCCCTTGAGGTTGTTGGCACGCGCGCCGCGCAGGTGCAGCCACTCCTTACTGGTCTCCGCAGGAATCTCGCGGCGCTTGCCTGGTACAGGAATGGTGAGCACGCCATGGAGGTACTTGCCCGTGAGCGAATCAGGATTGTTTGCGACCTCGTGCACGGTGCCGGCAGCCAGCAGGCGGCCGCCGAACTCGCCCGCGCCTGGTCCCATGTCTAGCAGGTAATCCGCTGCTTCAATCACGTCCGGATCGTGCTCGACGACCAGGATCGTATTACCCAGATCGCGAAGCGCTTTCAGGATCCGAATCAGTTTTTCCGTGTCGCGGCTATGCAAACCGATCGATGGCTCATCGAGAACATACAGCGCGCCAACTAACTGCGAACCCAACGAGGTTGCCAGCTGGATCCGCTGCGCTTCGCCACCGGACAGCGTTGAAGACAGCCGGTCCAGTGTCAGGTAATCGAGGCCCACTGCGTCGAGGAAGCGCAGGCGCTGCTGCACTTCTTTCAGGATGGAGCCGGCGATCTCGGCCTGCATCGGCGTCAGCTCCACAGCATCGAAAAACGCATGCGCCGCGGCGATTGTCAGTGCCGCGGCTTCACAGATATTCTTTGCGCCGGATGCAGAGGCGTCATCCCTGCCGATGCGCACGGCACGTGCTTCGGCCCGCAGCCGCTGGCCCTTGCACTCCGGGCATACAGCGTAGCCGCGATACTTCGACAGCATCACGCGCACATGCAGCTTGTACTTCTTGGTCTCCATCAGCTCGAAAAAGCGGTGCACGCCCAGGAATGCGCCGGCTCCTGTCGCCTTGCCATTCAAGATGAACGCCTGCTGGTCCTCGGTCATGTCGTACCAGGAGATATTTGTCGGGATGCCGTGCTGCCTGGCCGCCCGCTTCAACTCGGCCTGGTACGGCTGGTACTTGGGCCGCGTCCATGGGTCGACCAGCCCCTCGTCGATCGACTTGTTCTTGTCCGGCAGGATGAGGTCGAGATCGAAATCAATCGTGTTGCCGAAGCCCTGGCAGCGCGGGCACGCGCCGAATGGATTGTTGAAAGAGAAAAGTCGCGGCTCGGGTTCGGTATAGACGCGATGGCAGGTCTTGCACTCGAAAGCGAGCGAGAACCGCAGCCGTTCCGGCACGGTGGGCGCAGCGCTCTCACCCGGGCGCCTCACGATTTCATAAAGGATTTCTCCGGACTCGCGGAAGCCGATCTCGGCCGCGTCCACGATGCGACCACGCGCGTCAGCCGACACAGCGATGCGATCGACCAGCGCGTACACCGGCAGCGCGAAGTTAATCTCGAGCAGCGACTCGGGCTGCGAGAATTCATAGATCGTGGCACCCTGGTACAGCCGGTTGAAGCCGCGTCCGCGCAGGTCCATCAGCCGCTCGCGCATGGCAGCTGATAACTCGCCCGGCTTCGTTTCTTCGCTGGCCGCGGCCTTCTTCGCCGCTGCTTTCTTGGCGGCAGCCTGCGACCTGGATTTCTTTTCAAGCATCGGCGATACCGGCTCTGCAGCCGGCGCAGCCGACTTCGCCGGCGTCACCGGGAACAGCGCGTGCAGCCGCACACCCTCGCCGAGCCCGATCACTGCCGCGGCTATCTCGTCGACAGAATCCCGCTTGACCACGCCATCGCAAACAACACAGTGAGCTACGCCGCACCGTGCATACAGCAGCCGCATGTAGTCGTAGATCTCGGTCGCCGTCGCGACGGTCGACCGGGGATTGCGCGTGGTGTTCTTCTGCTTGATCGCGATCGCCGGAGCCAGCCCGTCGATCAGGTCGGCATCCGGTTTCTCGATCCGTTCGAGGAACTGCCGGGCGTAGGCCGACAGCGACTCCACGTAGCGCCGCTGCCCCTCGGCATAGATTGTGTCAAACGCGAGCGAACTTTTGCCGGAACCAGAAACGCCCGTGACCACTGTCAGCTTGCCATGGGGAATATCGCAATCGACATTCTTCAGGTTGTGCACGCGCACACCGCGCAGCGTGATCTGGTCGGGCGCCCCGCGCACTTTTCCATTTGCCTGGTTCGTCATGTGGTCGGACAAGCCTCGTGAGTTTCACCTGGCACGCTCACTGCACCGCTCCGCTGGTGCATGCCAAACCTCGATTATAGGGGCCGGAGCGGACCTGCCTCGCGCCCGGTCCCGTCCTCCGGTGCAGCTGTCGTCTGCGGCGTGAACAATGCGCCGAAGAACATCAGGATGCCGCCCACCACAATCGCCGAGTCGGCTACGTTGAAGTCGGGCCAGTGATAGTGGATGATCTTGACCTCGAGAAAGTCGGTCACCATCTTGTACTGCAGCCGGTCCCAGGTGTTGCCGAGCGCGCCGCCGAGCACCAGCGCCAGGCCCAGCGCGGTGGTCGAATAGCGCCGTCCGATCCGCACGAGGATGCCCGCGATGACCAGGGCCGCCACGGTCGAAAAAGCCGTGAGCGCCCATCGGGTCGGGTTGGCCGGTGCATCGTTGAAGAGTGAAAACGCCGCGCCCTCATTCAGCACATGCGACAGGCGAAAGACGTGCGGGATGACCGGGATGTGGTCGCCCTCGAGGATGTGCTTCTGCACCCACAGCTTGGTGACGCGGTCGAGCGCAATGATCACGAGGGAGACGAGGAAGAAGGGAAGCCGCCAGTCGCGCGACTTCCTGTAGGTGGCTGGTGGGAGAGCTTGTGCACTCATGCGATGCTGCCTGCCAGCACGCCGGTTTCCCGCGAGTAGCCCATCGTCGAGAGCGCCTCGGCACAGCGCCCGCATACCTCAGGCCATGGCCCATACGGCGCGATGTCGGTGCGGTAGTTCCAGCAGCGGCCGCACTTCGCGCCCTCGGCACCCACAGTCTCCACGCTCAGAGAAGCGCCGGGTGTAATGCTCACCTGCGACACGTTGAACAACTCTTTCAACGATGATTCGTAGCTGGAGAGCACCACGTGCTGCTCTGCCGTCACCGTCAGCTGCACCTTT